>NZ_JBFNXK010000012.1:0-136164 GCF_046054165.1 Celerinatantimonas marina
CGTAGGAGTCTGGGCCGTGTCTCAGTCCCAGTGTGGCTGATCATCCTCTCAAACCAGCTAGAGATCGTCGCCTTGGTGAGCCGTTACCTCACCAACTAGCTAATCTCACTTGGGTGCATCTGATAGCGCAAGGCCCGAAGGTCCCCTGCTTTGCTCCGTAGAGGTTATGCGGTATTAGCCACCGTTTCCAGTGGTTGTCCCCCTCTATCAGGCAGCTCCCCAAGCATTACTCACCCGTCCGCCGCTCGTCAGCAAAGAAAGCAAGCTTTCTTCCTGTTACCGCTCGACTTGCATGTGTTAGGCCTGCCGCCAGCGTTCAATCTGAGCCATGATCAAACTCTTCAATTCAAATCATGCTCATCGAATTCTGTTATTGACAGTGTTAGTCACTGCAGAATTGATGATTTAAAATTTTTACAAATCATCTCTGCGAGTGCCCACACAGATTGCTTGATATCTTGTTAAAGAACGTTGCTTCGCGGCTCAGTTGCCGTTGAAGCGGATGCGAATCTTACGCATCGGATGAAAACATGTCAACGATTATTTTCGTTTTTGTTTTCGCACCGTTAGGCGTGAAGCCTTGTGGTGACTGAGTTGGTGACCGTTTGAGGCGGTGTGCCGTGTCAGTGGTGGTGCATTATAGGGACCCCATTTTTTTGCGCAACCTTTTTTTTCCCTTTTTTTGGGTTTTTTATCTATGTGGGCATTTTATGGTCAATTACAGCACATCTTCGGCCTTATACGTCTAATAAAACATCAAGTTGTGCCATTCGAAATGGCTACAAGGCTATCGGAATAGTTGTTTGAGTTCCAAAGCAAACGTATCTACTTTATTCCAATCCGTGAATTCAATATCGACTGATGTATCGATACTTCCCCCGGTGATTTTCATAATGAGCTGAATGAGTTTGGTCTGCCACCAGTTATAACGAGAATATTGCAATGCTCCGGCAAACATCCGCCGAATGCTGGGTTGCCAATGATGCTTCTTCGCCAAATGGATCATATACACACTTCGCTCAGGATCATCTTTACCGGGTTTGCGGGCCGTTAGACAAACCCCGACAAACGCTGAAGGAATACTCTGTAATCGATCTTCAAATCGTCGAATATATCGGTGCAGCGCTGGACGGAATACGCCATAACGGATCGAAGCAACCAATAAAATTTTATCTTCGGCCGTAGCTTCCAGCCACTGTTCCGGATGGTCCAGACAAAACCACTTAATTGGTTCTCCTGAAAGCTGTTTAGCAATATGCTGCGCTATTTTATAGGACTGACCTTCACAACTGGAATAACCAATTAATATCGACATACTATCCTCTGCCTACGTTTATTCACACTTATATAGTATGAGCCATAGGCATCGGATTCCACCATTGTTGAATAGGTAAAGGCTTACCGATTTCATAACGCTGACCGAATTCTGGTGCAATCATAGTTACACCACGCTTTTGGCTAGCCGCCAGCGTATCTTTTAATGGCGCGTACCACGCGTGATCAGAAAGCTGGAAGGTACTGTTATGCACGGGTAATAACACTTTCGCTCTTAAATCGAGGCTCGCTTGTACCACTTGCTTGGGAAACATATGAATAACAGGCCAATTATGACTATATTGACCGTCTTCAAGCAGCGCCACATCAAATGGACCATACTGATCCCCTATTTTTTTGAAACCATGAAAATATCCGGAATCACCACTATAGTAGAGACGGTGTTGTTGCCCTTTAATCACCCATCCCCCCCAAAGGGTTTTGTTTTGATCAAACATACTCCGACCCGAGAAATGCTGTGCCGGAGTAAAAACAAACGTGGTGGTACCGATCTGGGTACTCTGCCACCATTTAAAACGATGCACTTTATCTTTGGGAACACCCCAGCCTAGTAAAATTTGGTCGATTTTCTCAGGAACCAAAAATTGCCCTACTTTCGGGATCAATGCTTTGACTGAAGCTTCATCCAAGTGATCATAATGACTGTGGCTAATCAATACGACATCGATAGGAGGCAGATCCTTAATCTGTATCGGAACAGGATGAAACCGTTTAGGACCAACCCACTGCATAGGAGAGGCACGTTCACTAAACATCGGATCCGTTAATATCCACTGCGAACCAAGTTTCATCAGTACGGTTGAATGGCCTAACCGATAGACGACATCTTGGGTTTCATTGACCAATTGCTGATGAGTGATGGGGATCACCGGAATCGGCTTAGTTGGGACACCTTCTTTATTGTCCGACGTGAGCATATTCCAAAACCCTTTCACAAAAGTACCAAAACCAGGGCGATAAGGAACTTCAGTATTTGAATATCGCTGATTCTCGGTCGTGGTCTGAGTTTCTGCAGCACACCCTGCCAGCAACAGCGTCCACAAACAAAGTCCGGAGATAATAACAGGAGTTAAACGACGTAAATGCATAGTTTCGGATCTTGGCTGATAAGTAAACTAAACCGTGTAGTTTATCGAGTCCTTAGAAAAAGTAAACTGACTCATATACAATCATGGTGAACTCAAAGTAACTGAACGAATAAATAATGGCAAAAACACGGAGTGAGCAAAAACGGAAGGCTATTCTACACGCAGCCTTATCCGCCTTTCGGGAAGATGGTGCTCAGCAAACTAGTATGGATAAAATTGCCGAGTTGGCCAATGTATCCAAACGGACTATTTACAATCACTTTCCCTCGAAGGAAGCCCTGATAGCCTCCTTATTAGCCGAATTATGGCAAAACATAGCGCATCTGGTCGTTCCGGAACAATTAGCTTCTTTAGATTGGAATGAACAACTGGAGCAACTGCTATACAGTGAAATTGAGCTATTATCATCCCCTGAATACATCGATTTAGCGCGTGTCGTTATGGGACATTATCTGTTTCGTCCCCAAGATTTGGCCGAGATTTCACAACAAAAGCTAGCCCAACAAACCCAACTATCGATTTGGTTAGAGGAACAAGTCAACCAACAGACATTGATGATCACGAATGTTGAAGAAGCAACAGCACAGTTACACAGTTTGGTCAAAGGACAATGCTTCTGGCCACAAATATTGGGTTTCAAACCGATGTTAACTGCTTGCCAAAAAAACACACTGGCCCAAAAAACAGCTGCATTCTTTCTCAATAATTATCGTCGTCATTTGCCTTGATTTGCATCTTGGATGCATCCCCATTGATCATGCCTATCGGATGCTCAGCGTTAATCTTCCACCTGAATAAACTCAACCTTCCCACTACAGGCATTGGTGAGCTGGCTTTTAAACAGGGATAAATGCTGAGCAGGCATCATTAACGTCATCATGACCTGATGACTATACTGTACATCCGTCTGCTCAGCCTGATATTGCTTTGCCAACTGAGATACGATGCCAATATGATTAAAGTCAAAAGTAAAGGTAATCGGCTTTAAAGGGATATACGGGGTTCTTTCTACAAGTTCCAAAGCCTGTCCGACACTGCTACCGTAAGCCCTAACCAAGCCTCCAGTACCTAATTTAATGCCTCCGAAATATCGGATTACAACGGCACAAATATACCCTAATCCACTTCCCTGTAACTGAGCCAATATCGGTTTGCCCGCCGTACCACTCGGCTCACCGTCATCGCTGAACCCCAAAACCTGCGTATCATCCGGCGCTCCGGCAATAAAAGCCCAGCAATGATGACGAGCATCTGGATATTGCTGTTTCATCTGTTCAATCCACTGAGAAGCCTGTTCTCTATCAGCAACATAACCAAGCTGAGTGATAAACCGACTTTTTTTCAGTGTTTGCTCACAAGAAACTGAAGCCACAGGAATTTCAAACGCACCAGACATAAAGCGCTCACTTATACGACTCAAAACCTCTTCTTAACGAGATTATACGTTAATCAGCCCACATCTCGGTAGTGACGCGCTTCAATCGCTACTGGGTTAGAGAATGAATCGTGGATTCCGTCACCAGAAAAGTATCCGCCCGGATCATCCCCCCGTATTCACATAACAGCGAGAACTGATTCCAATGAATCACATCCGGCTGGATATCGATATAACGGGATAGCCGTTTTGGATCGAGAGAAAAACTAACGGTCACCGAAAAGGCATGTCCGGGACTTATGACATCACCAGTCATTGAAGTTTCCCCCAAAGCGGCCTCATGTAATCCTAACCCGACAAATTGAATAACAGGTTCAATCAGGAGCTGATCCACAATTTCTAATTTCAGACATTGCCGAACCGAACATAGTACGAGTTCATTCTCTACCAGTAGACTAGCCAACCCTCGACGGAACTGTTGGTATAGTTCGTCATAGCGTTGTTGCAATTGCACCTGTCCGATCACCGATTCAAACATCGCCTCAAAATCCACCAGCAATTCAGAATAGTGATCACGTCGGTAAGCATAACAGCGTCCAATCCGCACCTGATAATCATGCCACGAACAACTCGCAGTCAAAGCAAACGAACGCCGGGTTTGCTCCGCTAAACACCCATCATGAGCGAAAATTCGACCGCCATGAGTCACCTGCTGATTAAAGGCCAACCGAGCAGGCTCCAGTAATTCGCTCTGACCAATACTTTTTAAATATCCAAGATAGATATCTAACGCTGATGCTCCCTGATAAAAACGTTCCCTAACTTGCAACATTGCTTTACCAGCTAGCTGTCCGGCCTGCTGCAAACAATACTGTTCATAGCCAGTTTTAATCGCTCGTTGCTGATAAAAATAATGTAGTACCGCTTCAGGATTTATTTCTTCAAATCCTAATGCTTTTGCGACATCGGGATGAGGCCCAATGTAAATGGCGGTTTCAACATCCGTCAACCAATCCTCCACCTGATGAGAATGATCCAGTAAATGAACATCGAACAAAGACCACCATGAACACTCCGACCAATGAGGATTAAAAGCATCCGCAGGGATTAACAATGTGGGAGAACCACAGCCATCGGTTAATAGCCAAGCATTTTCAACACTCGCAGCTGAAATCCACTGTGAAAAAAAGGGGCTGGCCCGAAAAGGTAATGGCTGATCGGCAAGCAATTGGTGTAAACTATACCCAGCATGGAACGCCAGTCGTTGTGAGGAAGTGACACTTAGAAGATCTCGGCAACGCTGCTGTAAAATTATCAGATGCATTGCATAGTGTTGATCATTAGACGCCATCGCTAACTCCTATCACTTGCCGAAAGACTATCATTCATTTAAGTTATAGTCTTCACTATGACTAACATAGTGCAACATGATAAATAATTCATTTTTATCGATCATATAGCGGCCTGTTGTCCGGTCGGACGTCGTATGTATTACAAAACCTTTGACCCACGTAACCGTAATAATGTTGACCAACATGTTACACTGGTAAACTAGTAACTCATTAATTGTGCTTAGATTATGACGCAACAAAAACAAATCCTTGTTGTAGATGACGATCAAGAAATCCTCAGCTTATTACAACAATACCTTACGAAATCAGGTTATTCGGTTTCGATAGCTAGTGAAGGCCAAGAGATGTTGCTCTATCTTGAAGAGCACCAACCGGATCTCATCATCCTCGATGTGATGTTACCCGGAGATGATGGCTTTACACTCTGCCGGAAAGTACGTCAGCAATCGAATGTGCCGATTATTATGTTAACGGCGAACTCCGATGAAATGGACCGGGTGATCGGTTTGGAACTAGGCGCCGATGATTATATCGGGAAACCATTCAGTCCACGGGAACTACTGGCCCGGGTCAAAGCATTGTTGCGTCGTTCTGAAGTGACTGCACAAGCGATGATGCCCACTCGCTATATCCGCTTTAACCAATGGCGACTGGATATGCAAACGCAATGTTTACTCAATGATAACGGAGAACAGCTTGAGTTATCCGGAAGTGATTACCGATTACTGCAATTATTTCTACAACATCCGAATGAAATCCTGAATCGGGATATGATCAGTGATGCAACTCGTGGACGGGAAAGCTTGCCAATGGAACGCGGTATCGATGTCCAGATTAGTCGACTACGGCAACGACTTGGGGATAACGGCAAAAGTCGCCGGATTATCAAAACTATTCGAGGCAGCGGCTATACGCTAGTCGCCCAAGTCAATCATGAACGCTAGCGATTTTTTCTCACGGCTCCGGCCTCAATCGCTCCTTTCCAGAATGCTGCTCCTGTTGTTTTTATCCTTAGCTCTGGCACAAGGGATCGGGGGCTTGTTCTGGTCCTATCGTTTTCAGCAAACGGAAGACGAGGGACTCAAAGCGGCCTCGAACAATCTGGCGATGAGTCTGGCCTCTACCGTTAAATTTTTTGAATCACTCCCTCTTGAATATCGCCATATTGTTTTAAATCAGCTGCGAAATATGGGGGGAACCCGATTTTTTGTCTCTCTGAACCGAGAAAAAATAGATATGACGCCAGTGACCTCCAGCCGACGCAAACAGTTGGTTTTAGATGAGGTCAACCAGATCCTGCGCCAACAGCTCAAACGCCACGATCAGATCTACACCAATTTTTCGACAGCCCAGACCTTAAAAGTATTTAATAATCATACCTTAATGACGGATCTTCCCCGTTCTTGGGCACACTACACATTGACACTGGATCCTCTGGCTCCTCCGATCCTAGTCACGCAAATTGAAATCCATCCGGATGAGTGGATCTATCTGGCCGCGCTATTACCAGCCCCATATATGACACTCAATGATCCCAGCATCTCTTTGCGGCAGATCGTCAATTTAATCCTGACCACGTTCTTTCTGAGCCTGTTTACTTACTTTTTTCTGCACCGTGAAACCCGGCCACTGGATAAACTGGCGACAGCAGCCTCCCAACTGGCCTTGAATTTATATCAACCGCCTTTAAAAGAAGAAGGAAGTATTGAACTGGTTCGAGCGACCCGTGCCTTTAATGCCATGCAGGAAAAACTCAAACGCTATATCGAAGATCGGGAACAATTATTCCGTTCCATTTCCCATGATTTGAAAACCCCAATCACTCGTTTGCGATTAAGGGCTGAATTACTAGAAGATGAGCAACTGATTACTAAATTTAATCATGATCTGGATGAACTGGAGATCATGGCGAAAGGAGCTCTACAAACAGTTAAAGAAACAGATATTCATGAAAATGTTCAAAATATCAATATGATGGACCTTATTGATCTCATCTGCGAAGGCTATCCTGGGAAAGTGACCGTTCAGGGCAGCCCTCAGCAACATTACCGAGGCAAACCCCTAGCGATCAAACGCTGTCTCGGCAATATCATCGAAAACGGGGTGAAATATGGTGACCACGTAGAGATTTCGATCGTGGATACAGAACCGGTACTCTATTTATATTTTTCCGATCAAGGTCCGGGGATCCCAGAGCATTTACAACAAAATATCTTTGCGCCCTATGTGCGCCTGAACCATAACACGCATGGTCATGGTTTAGGTTTAGGGATCGCCAGAAATATTGCCCATGCACATGGTGGAGACATTACGCTAGCCAATCGTCCGGAAGGGGGACTTAAGGTAACACTTCAGCTACCTCACATAAGCTAATCCAGTATTGACGAAGAATATCACGAGCTGGAAATAAGCTTTCGTTATCTGTAGGCACCCCCCAATTCTAAAAAGAGGCTGTTATGATTAACTTAAGATTATCCAGTATATGCTGCTATCTCACAGGCTGGCTTTGGTTGTTCAGCCTACCCGGCTGGGCCGATAACGGAGAAGTTGAAGTCCTTCACTGGTGGACATCAACCGGAGAAACCAATGCCGTCCATGTTTTGCAACAGCAAGTAGAGCAACAAGGTGTTCATTGGAAAAATTTTGCAGTGATCGGCGGAGGGGGCGAAAGTGCGATGAATGTCCTTGAAGCCCGGGTAATTTCCGGCAATCCTCCAACCGCGGCCCAGCTCAAAAGCTCAGAGATACGAGACTGGGCTGCCCTTGGTTTTTTGAATAACTTGGATCCCATTGCGAAAACCCAACACTGGGATCAATTATTGCCCCCAACGATTGCCAACTTACTGAAATATCAGGGGCACTATGTGGCGGTTCCAGCCAATATCCATCGCGAAAACTGGCTTTGGGTCAATACTCATATTTTCAAAGCGGCAGGGGCTAAAATTCCCACAACTTGGGATGAATTTTTTACCGCTGCACAAAAAATCAAGGCGGCAGGCTATCCGGTACTGGTCAATGGCAATCAGGACTGGCAAAACACAACGATTTTTGAATCCATTGCCCTTGGTATTTTAGGGGGTAAAGATTATATCCGCGCCTTCGTCCAGCATGATGCCACCGTTCTAACCAGCGATAAGATGTTGAAGGTATTTGAAATTTTTCAGAAGGTCCATCAATTTGTTGAACTCCCACCCCAAAGTGATGACTGGAATCAAGCCACCAACTTAGTGATTCATGACAAAGCGGCTATGCAAATTATGGGCGATTGGGCCAAAAGTGAATTCTTTATTGCTGGCAAACAACTGGATCAGGATTTTGATTGTGTTCCTGTCCCCGAAACACAACATGCCTTCCTGTTTGATACCGATAGTTTTTCTATGTTTCATCTGGACAATAAAGCCAACCAAAAAGCCCAGAAAATTCTGACCCGGACCATCATGGATCCTGAATTTCAAAAACGCTTCAATCTGGCCAAAGGTTCTATTCCGATCCGAAATGACATTCCACTGGATGCATTTGACCGCTGTGCCGTTGCTTCCAGACGCGCGTTCAACCAAGCTCGCAAAACAGGTCAGTTAGCCCCGAGTATCGCACATGGAATGGCTACAACCATGCCA
Source organism: Celerinatantimonas marina (assembly GCF_046054165.1). Taxonomy (NCBI): domain Bacteria; kingdom Pseudomonadati; phylum Pseudomonadota; class Gammaproteobacteria; family Celerinatantimonadaceae; genus Celerinatantimonas; species Celerinatantimonas marina. The sequence goes on from NZ_JBFNXK010000012.1 coordinate 8,768, forward strand.
GAACAAAAAGCCTTATTCGATGTGGTCAATCATTTTTTCAACACACCGAATGCCGATCCTAAACAGGCCATATTACGGCTCAACCGGGCAACTCAGGCCGCACAATAACGTCGAACGATCAAGGCAATGGGGGCTGCTTGGGGGGGGTCACTAAGACCTCTATTGCCATGCCGATAACCGAACAGGCCAGCACCAGCCAACCTTGCCACCAATCCAGATAAGACCAGTGAAAAACCAAGGCCAACACGGTTACAAAATCAATGAACAAATAAGTGGCAAGTCGAGGTACCATCATTGCTCTCCTTCTGTAGCTGTGCTTTTTGAGTATAGTTAGCCACCACATAACAATACGCTAACCATTACTTTTTTTACTGAAGAAAAACGAAAAATGAGTACAATGTTGCCTTTGACTGCAATTAATCGATCAATATCATGACCCGTATCTCGGATTACAATGTCACTTCAGAACTGGATGCGCGGGGACTACGCTGCCCGGAACCCGTCATGCTAACACGTAAGGCGATTCGCTCTTTGAATGAGGGTGATACTTTATTAGTGCTAGCTGATGATCCATCGACAACCCGAGATATTCCGAGTTTTTGCCGGTTTATGGATCATACATTGGTTAAAAGTCAGACCGATCAGCCGCCTTACAGCTACTTAATCCAGAAAGGATTGCCTGATCGATAAAATAATGAGCAATAAAATCATTGTTTTTCGATAGAGAAGGTATCGGCCAGTTGCTCCAATCGGTATACTCTTGGTTAATTTCAGTACACCATGATTTATAACATCGCGCGATAACTCAACATGCAAAAATACGATATAAAAACATTTCAGGGGTTGATTCTAGCGCTCCAGGATTACTGGGCTCGTCAGGGCTGCATCATTGTACAGCCACTGGATATGGAAGTGGGTGCCGGAACCTTTCACCCACAAACGTTCCTGCGTTCCATCGGGCCAGAACCCATGAGCAGTGCTTATGTCCAACCCTGTCGTCGTCCGACAGATGGCCGTTACGGTGAAAACCCAAACCGACTGCAACAGTATTATCAGTTTCAGGTTGTGCTCAAACCCTCTCCCGATAACATTCAGGAGCTTTATTTAGGCTCTCTGGTTGAATTAGGGATCAATCCAGAAGTCCACGATATTCGTTTCGTTGAAGACAACTGGGAATCGCCTACACTTGGCGCTTGGGGATTAGGTTGGGAAATCTGGCTCAATGGGATGGAAGTGACCCAGTTCACCTATTTCCAGCAAGTCGGTGGCTTAGAATGTTCGCCAGTAACCGGTGAAATCACCTATGGTCTGGAACGTTTGGCCATGTACATTCAAGGGGTGGACAGTATCTACGATCTGGTCTGGACAGATGGTCCTATGGGCAAAGTCACTTACGGCGATGTATTCCATCAAAATGAAGTTGAACAATCGACTTATAACTTTGAATATGCCGATATCGATTCACTTTTCCGCCAATTTGATCAATGTGAACATGATAGCCAGAAATTAATTGAAGCGAATCTCCCCCTACCGGCTTATGAACAAGTCATGAAAGCATCGCATGCCTTTAATTTACTCGATGCTCGTCACGCCATTTCTGTCACTGAACGGCAACGATATATTTTACGGGTTCGAGCACTCGCGAAAGCAGTGGCTGAAGGTTATTACAGTGCACGAGAAACACTTGGTTTCCCATTGTGCAAAGAACAGGGTTAAGAGACAGGCATGGATACAGAAAATCTATTAATTGAAATAGGCACAGAAGAGCTGCCTCCAAAAGCATTACGACAACTGGGTCAGGCTTTTGCTGACAATTTCCAACAAAGTCTGGATAATGCCGAACTTCCATATCAGCAAGTGACTTGGTATGCGGCCCCTCGTCGTCTGGCCCTGTTTGTCACTGCATTAGCTGAACAAGCCCCTGATAAATCCGTCGAAAAACGAGGACCATCGATTAAAGCGGCTTTCGATAAAGACGGCAATCCAACCAAAGCAGCACAAGGATGGGCGCATTCTAACGGGATCAGCGTCGAACAAGCCGAACGGTTGGTCACCGATAAAGGTGAATGGTTACTGCACCGAGCCGAAGTCAAAGGTCAGTCAATTCAGATCCTAGTACCACAGCTTACGACGGAAGCTTTAGCCAAACTGCCCATTCCGAAACCGATGCGTTGGGGGGCCAATACCACCCAATTTATTCGCCCGGTACATACCGTCACCATGCTCTATGGAGACAAATTGATTCAGGGAGAAGTGCTTGGGATTGAATCGGCGCGAACCATTCGTGGCCATCGGTTTATGGGCGAATCTGAATTTCAACTGACTCATGCCGATGAATATGTTCAGATGTTAGATCTACGTGGGAAAGTCATCGTCGATTACGAACGCCGGAAAGCGATTATCCGTGAACAAATCGAAGCCGAAGCCGCCCGTGAAAATGGGGTAGCCGATATCGATGAAAGCCTACTTGAAGAAGTCACATCACTGGTTGAATGGCCAATAGCCATGGTTGGTAGCTTCGAAGATAAGTTTCTGGATGTCCCCGCCGAAGCGCTTATCTACACCATGAAAGATAACCAGAAATACTTTCCGATTTTGGATCAAGAAGGCAAACTGCTCCCTCGATTTATCTTTGTCTCCAATATCGTAAGTAAAGATCCACAACAAGTGATCGCAGGGAATGAAAAAGTAGTTCGCCCTCGTTTGGCTGATGCTGAATTTTTCTATCATACAGATCGCAAAATCTCTCTGGAACAACGTCTGGACTCACTAGGTAATGTGGTCTTCCAGCAAAAACTGGGGACTTTACTGGACAAGTCTAAACGAGTTGCTGCATTAGCCGCACTGATCGCCCCCCAAATTCAGGCCAGTGAAAAAGATGCTGAACGAGCTGCACTCCTGAGCAAAACTGACCTGATGAGTGAAATGGTGATGGAGTTCACCGATATTCAGGGCACCATGGGGATGTATTATGCTCGCCATGATGGTGAAACCGCAGCCGTTGCCCAAGCTATTGGGGAACAATATCTGCCTCGCTTCTCCGGCGACAAACTCCCAGCTAGTGCCGAAGGCTCTGCCGTCGCTCTCGCCGATAAACTGGATACTTTAGCCGGTATTTTCAGTATCGATATGGCCCCTAAAGGCGATAAAGACCCATTTGCCCTGCGTCGTGCAGCCTTAGGTGTCATTCGGATCATCACCGAACAGCAACTGCCGCTGGATTTGGCACCGCTGTTTGAAGCAGCGCTAAAAGCACAACCGGTTGCTCTCGATGCGGCCGCAATAAGCCAAGTTCAAGCACAATTAATGGACTTCATCTATGCCCGGTTAAGAGCGTTTTATCAGGAACAAGGGATTGATATCAGCGTCATTCAGGCCGTCTTGGCTCGTCATCCGAGTCAACCAGCGGATATTGCGAAACGGATGCAAGCTGTGGAACATTTCCGAGGGCTGGAACCTGCCGCCGCATTAGCAGCAGCGAATAAGCGAGTGGCCAATATTCTGGATAAAAATGGCGTCACTACTCAAAGTCCTCTGGATGAATCGCTATTCATCGAAGCCGAAGAGCGCCAACTGGCTGATGCGCTGCATCAGCTGAGTGAAAAACTTCAACCTAGTTTTGCCGCTGGGGATTACCAAAGTGCGTTGACCGAACTGGCGCAGTTGCGTGCTCCTGTGGACAACTTCTTTGAAAAAGTAATGGTGATGGCCGATGATCCTAAACTGGCAGCTAATCGCTTAGCATTACTTGGACAACTGCGGAATTTATTCTTAGAAATTGCGGATATTTCGCTGATTCAGTATTAGACAGATAACTATTATTGACTGTGTATGACTGATTAATAACTACGTGTTCTGGACACGATCACGGATACGACTTAAGGCTTAAGCCTGGTGTATCACAAGTCCAGAACACGTTTGAATGATGCTTCATTTGCCATACCCCATGCTGCTTTTTCTTTGATTTCCAACTGATTATTGCTCCTCTGAAAAATGAAGGTCTCTAGTGATTTTATTCTCACTTTGGCTAATACAAACTCAGTATTTTGTGCTAATCTTTAAAGTGCAGTTATTTGCATAAATTGTAGTATTGGGTATTTTCCCTTCAACGACAAATCAACTAATTATTATGAAGCCAAATTTAAACTGCCAATTATAATCAAGAAGGAGGTGACTGAATGGGCTATTCAGCATGGCATGCTCGCACCCAAGCCGGAGATCAATGTTTACAACAGGATCAGCCAGGAATGGCATTGATCCACTATCTGGCGGCAATCGAACAAGCTCGTTACTGGATGGAACAAATCAATGACAACACTGATGATGAATATCGTATTGAGACCATTACGTTGTTTTTACGCTCTTGTATGAATTTATCCCGTTACTGGTACATCCAGTCTGATCTTCAGGAACAACAACGTTATCTCTTAGAAGCCTGCCAGTATCAGGATTATCTGCATGAAACCACTGATATTCACGAGAGCGCGCTAAAAGGGGCCTTGTTGACTTATTATAAATCGCTCTGTCATATCATCGCTCATCATCCCGAATCAGAGACGCTTGCGCCATTACGAACCCAAGCCAACCAATTGGAACAAAGCTTAGGATTAACCTCAGCGTTCTGATTAATTCGCTGAGCTCATCCATAACCAAGGAGTCTTAATGAACTATCCTTGGATATTTTTTATTGTTTTCCGTTAACTGAAAAAGGCAACTATCCGCAAACAGCTGATAAGGAGAACAGCCATTAATTTGACGGGCCTGATTTAACACAACGCCCCAACGAAACTCCTCTGATTCGCCCTGAGGAAGTTGTCCATACAGTTGCATCAAAACCTGCAGTCCTTGAACAATATCGGCCAGTTCATTTTGATATTGGATCCCGGAGCCTTGAGTCAGAATAATTTCATTGCGGCGATCAAGGATGGCCTGCTGCAATCGCTCACTCGCATTGGGTGATAACTCAGTCACCGTCAATGCCTCAGCCATCACTCGACGTAACCAAACCTGTTCAAATGCCTGATAGTCTTGCTCGTTTAAATCCAGGAACAGCATGACATATTGAGTCTGGTGTTCAACCAATAATAAACATTCATGAGATGCGATCGAAATAGTGTGGGCCTGCCAACACCAAGACTCCGAAGGTATCTGTGGCGGTAATGCAGGAGTTAACGGGTACGGTAACTGTTCTGTAAACTGTAAATTAATCATCGCGTCAAAAAAACATCAGCTTCATCCATAATGGTTCTTTTGCAACCGCGATGCCAATCTCTAAATCAGCGGAGCCTCATATAAAATAAATACCGCCGGAACCGAATCCTGGATCTTTAAGCATCAATCTATTCGACAAGAACAACACATGTCATCCACGGATAACTTATTGAATCATTTGTAGGTAGAGCGTCATTAAAAACCGTCAGACAGATGATAAAAGAGGTCACCGAAACTTGACGCATACTCCCATTAAGATTGATTCAATTGTTTGATCACCGTTGACTGATCTCGTCCAACCGGACGGTTCACGGATACTTTCTTCCCTTTTTTCATACCTGATTCAAAATCCGGTGTGAGCTGAGTCATCGCTTTCTTAATTTGAGCTTTAAACGTTTCTCGATCTAAATTTTTAAACTGCTGATCCAGATAATCATCCAGCGAATCACTATGTCCAGGATTCAGATTTGGCAACTTTTCTAAAGCCCCTTCGATCCATCCTGCGGTAAAAGATGCGACCCGACGTTGAACTTCATGTTGACTCACACCACTCCCGGCAAAACTATTTCGAAAAGAACCGATTTGCTGATGCATTTCACGATATAAGACATCAAAAGCAAATCCAGCAAAGATAGCGCGTTCCGCATCCCCCACAAATTCCAACCGTTTTAACCCTTTATGATCCAGCAAGACCGCTTCGACTCCGAACCGACTATTAATTCCCCGAATAATACGCAGAATATTCTGGCTAGGTTGGGAGGGGAGGAGTTGTTTAGCGGAAGTGGTTCCCATTCGAATAAAATCAATATCTGACTGCTCAAGCCCATGTTTGCGCATCAACCGCTCAGCCATACGAATGGCCTGTGCCGCTTCATGAATATTGGTGGAATGACCCAATTCCAAACATTTTGCAATTTTCTGCAATGCTTTTTGCCGGCGCTCAGACATTCTTACTCCTATTTTTCTACCAATCGAATATTGTCTGAAAAAAAAGACGTTTCCGCTACCCCAAATTCAAATTTGCTTACAAATTTGCAAAGTGCCGACCAAGATCTTCCATCAAAAACTGTCGGATCCCCCATTGTTATCTCTCATAAAATCGCTAATGATTAAGTATCCTTATTCTGAGAAACTATTCATGCTAACGGCTCTGGTCACAACGGTAACGATTATTCTGATGGGATTCATCAGCGGTGCTATCCTCCGTCATATGTTCCCTAATCAGGTTCAACGACTCAATTTCTGGTGTACCCGTCTGGCCCTACAAGGTGCCATCCCGTTATCTTTACTCGCAGCCATCTGGCAACTACATCATCTTTCTTGGCAACTCTTTTTGCTTACGATTGTCGGATCGCTCATTTTACTATCGGGTGGTGGATTAGCCGCATTTCTGGCGAAATGGTTAAAACTTTCCCCTTCTCAAACCGGTGCTTATATCCCGGCGGGGATGTTCATGAATATTGGAGCCATTGGCTGCTTTTGTGTTTATCTCTTTCTTGGAGAAGATGGATTAGCCTTAGTCCCGTTGTATAAATTATTTGAAGAAGTTATCTACTATTCGATCGCGTTCCCGATTGCGCGACGCTTAGGTCAGTATTCTCAGCAAAAGCAACGGCCTTTTTGGCTCGATCCTTTTTTATTGACCACACTTAGCGCTGTATCTGCCGGATTTATTTTGAATGGTTCCGGTTTAGCTCGCCCGTTATGGATCAGCGATGTGATGCAGTTTATTGTCCCTCTCGGCACTTATCTGTTAATGATCACCGTAGGCTTAGTTTTTCGTTTTACCGACATCACAGGGCTACTCCGCCCCGCGCTAACCTTAGCCATCAGTCGCAGTATTTTAGGACCGATACTGGTGATTATTTTAGCCTATCTATTTCAATTATGGGGCATACATCAAGGATTACTCGTTAAAGTAGCCTTACTGCTCTCTGTAATGCCGACCGCGTTTTTAAGCCTGCTTCCTCCGGTCATTTACGGTGTTGACCAAAAAATTGCCAACAGCTATTGGTTAATCAGCAGTCTGTGGTTCTTGTTTATTTTTCCAATTGTATTGTTATTGATGCATTTTTTATTTTTGTAAACATCATCGGGAAGTATTGATCATGATGGGGACATCGATTTGAACTTTACTTAAATCTGTTGCAAATAGCCTTGTAGGTTTAGAAACCCGCTGAACTTTGTTTCGCGCCTATAGGTTCACTGACCTTATTGCAGTGTCATCAACTGCCCCCGCCCCAAAGTCATGCCACCTAATAAAAATGATCTGAGTCTTTATACACAAATGAGATTTTAACTGACAAAAAAATGCCGCTCCATAACCGAGCGGCATCATCTCAACGAGATTCATCGGACTCATTATTCTTCTATATGGTCAGATGATTCAGCCTCTTCACTACGATGTTTGGTGAAATAGCGGATCACCAACACAAAGAACAGTGGTACAAAGAAGATCGCCAGCACCGTCGCACTGATCATCCCACCGATCACACCGGTCCCAATGTCGTGTCGACTAATGGCACCGGCACCGGTACTAATCGCCAGTGGCAACACCCCTAAAATGAATGCTAATGAGGTCATCAGAATAGGTCGCAAACGCATTCGACAAGCTTCCAATACCGATCCGACCAATGGGTTACCTTTGTCGTAGAGTTCTTTAGCAAATTCGACAATCAAAATTGCGTTTTTCGCCGACAGCCCAATGGTAGTCAACAATCCGACTTGGAAGTACACATCGTTATACAACCCGCGTAAGCTGGCAGCGACAATCGCCCCGAAGACCCCAAGAGGAACCACCAGCATCACAGAAAATGGAATACTCCAACTTTCATACAATGCCGCTAAGCAAAGGAATACCACCAACAGTGAAATAGCATACAATGCCGGAGCCTGAGAACCCGACTGTCGTTCCTGGAAGGACAGCCCAGTCCAAGAAATTCCGAACCCGTGAGGCAGTTGTTTCGCCATTTGCTCAATGTCGCTCATTGCCTGACCCGAACTATATAACGGTGCCGGTTCACCCTGAATTTCAACTGCAGGAACCCCGTTATAACGTTCCAAACGAGGTGATCCATAACCCCATTCACCGGTGGCAAAGGTTGAGAAGGGCACCATCTGACCTTGGTCGTTACGCACGTACCATTTATCTAAGTCTTCCGGAGTCATCCGATATTTTTTATCACCTTGAACGTAAACCCGTTTTACTCGGTTTCGGTCAATAAAGTCATCGGTGTAAGTCGACCCCCAAGCGGTTGAGAGCATATCGTTCAAACTGGCGATCGAAACGCCCTGCGCCATCGCTTTGGCATAGTCGATATGAATATTATATTCCGGGGTATCACTCATCCCATTAGGACGGACACGTACCAAATTTTTACTTTGTGCGGCCATTCCCAACAGCTGATTACGCGCATTCATCAACGCTTCATGACCTTGCCCACCCCGATCTTGCAGGTAGAAGTCGAATCCGGTCGCTGTACCTAATGCTGGAATGGCAGGCAAGTTGAAAACAAAGATCTGTGCCCCTTTAATAGTCTGGGCATAGCCCATCGCTCGGGCAATAATACTATTGGCCTCACCGCGTTTGGTCTCACGTTCAGACCAATCACGCAGACGAATAAATGCCATCCCCATGTTCTGACCACGACCCGCGAAACTGAAGCCGGATACCGTCATCAGTGACTGCACCGTATCCTTCTCTTTGGTCATGAAATATTCTGTTAGATCATGCAGTGTGGCATCCGTCCGTTGTTTCGAAGAACTCGGTGGTAATTGCACCATCGCCAACAGCACCCCCTGATCTTCTTCAGGTAAGAATGAGGTTGGCATCCGCAGAAACATAAAAGCCAAGCCAGCGACAATCAGCACATACAATGCCAAATAGCGGAATCGCTGCTGGATCACCCGCCGCACGCCACTCTGATAACGATCGGCACTCGCGTCAAAAAACCGGTTAAACCAACCGAAGAAACCTTTTTTCGCTTCCCCATGATTTTTTGGTTTTTTCAACAACGTCGCACACAGCGCTGGCGTCAAGATCAACGCAACCAACACCGATAACACCATCGCCGAAACAATAGTAATAGAGAACTGTCGATAAATGGCCCCAGTGGATCCACCAAAGAAGGCCATTGGGATAAATACCGCCGAAAGCACCATCGCAATCCCAACCAATGCGCCCGTAATTTGGCCCATCGATTTCTTGGTCGCTTCATAGGGCGAAAGATCTTCTTCCCCCATGATCCTCTCGACGTTCTCCACAACCACAATAGCATCATCCACCAACAACCCGATGGCCAGTACCAATCCGAACATCGTCAGAGTGTTGATCGAAAAGCCAGCCGCCGCCATTACGCCGAATGTCCCCAACAAGACCACCGGCACCGCAATGGTTGGGATCAATGTTGCCCGAATATTCTGTAAGAACAGGAACATCACGAAGAACACCAACACGATGGCTTCGATCAAAGTGTGAACCACCTCTTCGATAGAAATTTTAATGAAAGGGGTAGTATCAAACGGATAAACAACTTTCATCCCACGAGGGAAGAATTCGGATAACTCATCCAGACGAGCCCGAATCGCATCCGCAGTATCGAGGGCATTCGCACCGGTTGCCAAACGAATCGCAATCCCAGTTGCCGGTTGGTTATTATAATTTGACGAATACTGATAGCTCTGAGTACCAATTTCAATCTTAGCAACATCTTTAAGATAAACTTTGGAACTATCCTGATTCACCCGCAACAGAATATTTTCAAACTGTTTTGCAGTATTGAGTCGACCTCGGCCATTGATCGTTACCGAGAACTGCTGACCATCGACTGCAGGAGTCCCACCGATACTCCCTAGTGAAACCTGAGCGTTTTGTGCCGTAATCGCCGATTTGACATCCCCTGGAGTCAAGCTATATTGCTGCAGCTTATTCGGATCGAGCCAAACTCGCATCGAATACTGGCTCCCGAAGACCTGAATTTCCCCCACACCATTCACTCGGCTGATGGAATCCTGCACGTTCGAAACAATGTAGTCCGACAGATCATATTGGTTCATGCTGCCATCGGTTGAGATAAACCCGACCACCATCAAGAAACTACTGGTGGTTTTACGAACGTCAATCCCCTGTTGCTGCACTACCGTAGGTAACTGCGAAGTCACCTGCTGCAATTTGTTCTGAACCTGCACCTGTGCAATATCCGGATCCGTTCCGGGAGCAAAAGTCAGTGTTAATGTTCCGGTCCCAGAGGAATCACTTTGTGAGGACATATACATGAAGTGGTCAAGACCAATCATGTTCTGCTCAATAATCTGGATCACCGAACTTTCAACAGTTTCAGCCGATGCTCCAGGATAAGTCGCCCGAATAGACACGGCTGGCGGTGCAATCTGCGGATACTGAGCAATTGGCAGGTTGATGATCGATAACAACCCCGCCAACATAATGATTAAAGCTATCACCCATGCAAAAATGGGCCTATCGATAAAAAATCTGGACATGAATCCATTGCTCCACTTTACTGATTTTGCGCTTGTTCAGAGGGGGTATATCTGAAATTATCAGTGACATCATTTACCTGAACTTTACTTCCTGGTCGAACTTTCTGGAGCCCTGCGACAATCACTTTATCACCCACTTTAAGACCCGATTCAACTAACCAGAACTGGCCAATGGTACGTCCGGTTTTAATGATCTGCACTTGAACCTGATTATCTGCATTGATCACCATCACCGATGCTTCGCCACGTGGTGTATGAGACACAGCTTTCTGGGGAATTAATAACGCCTGCTGACGAGCTCCTTCATCGAGCTGAGCGCGAATGAACATCCCGGGCAATAAAACTTTCTGTGGATTGCGAGCAATAATTCGCTGATCCACCATCCCGGTGGTCGGGTCAACCGTGACATCCGAAAACTGTAAGTGTCCAGGGAACTGATAAATAGACTCATCTTCAAGAATAAATTTCACAGAAGCTGAATTGTCCTGATTCACGGCCAGCGAACCATTTTCTATCTCGCGGCGCTGACGGAGCAAATCAGATGTACTTTGACGCACATCCACATACACCGGATCTAACTGCTGAATCGTTGACATAGCCGTCGCTTGGTTGGCTGTAACCAGCGCCCCTTCAGTAACGGCAGAAACACCGATTCTCCCAGAGATAGGAGCTTTTACATGCGTCCGATCAAGATCGATTTTAGCAGTTTTAAGCGTAGCTTCCGCCGCTTTAATTTCTGCTTCCTGCTGTTTCCAGGCAGCCATTGCATCATCATAATCCTGATGACTAATCGCTTTGGTTTTAACCAATTTCGAATAACGTTGTGCCTGTAGCCGAGCACTCATCTCATTAGCATGAGCTCGTGCCAAAGTGGCCTCCGCATTAGCGACATTCGCTTCATAGGTCGAAGGATCGATCTGATACAGTAACTCACCCGCTTTGACATCACTCCCTTCTTTGAAGTAACGTTTCAAAATAATCCCACTCACCTGTGGACGGACTTCCGCCACGCGATACGCGTGAACACGTCCAGATAGTTCCGTTGTCAATTTAACCGGTTGAGCATGAATAGTAACCGCATCGACCGGCACGGCTCTAGTGACCTGCTGAGCGGCTGCTTGCTGTTGTTGCTTACTATCATCACACCCTGTTAACACCAGACTTGCAACTAATACCAAGCCCAATGATTTAATCAGAATATATTTCTTTGCCATGAAAATCTGTGCCCCTGTAAATTACGCCGATCCCGCACATTTCAATAATTGTGTTGGCCTTAAAACTCGTCTTGTAGTAATTTACATACATTCATGCATGTATGTAAGCTTTTTTTTTAATTAAATTTTTAAGAGAACCTCCGCTATGGCACGTAAGACCAAAGAAGAAGCGCAAAAAACCCGACAAGCAATCCTGAACTCTGCTTTGCAACTTTTTTGTGATAAAGGTCTTGCGGAAACGAGTTTGACCGATATAGCCAATGCCACCGGAGTCACTCGTGGTGCTATTTACTGGTACTTCAGAAATAAAAATGTATTGTTTGTCACTTTGTGGGATGAAATGTGTGAACCACTCACACACTTAATGCTAGCCAGTATTGATGATCATGAACCAGACCCAATGGGTAAGCTACGATCTTTTCTCATAAAATCTTTGCAAAGCTTATCTGTTAATGCCAGTCAACAGCAGATGTTTTCCATCTTATTTAATCTTGAGTCCCTTGATAATGAGTTGGCTGAGCTTCGGGAACACATCAAACAACAATACCAATGCTTTATTAAAAATTTAAGTCAAGCCTTAAACAATGCAAAAGTCAAGGGACAAATCCCTCCCCAAACCGATATGAAAATCTGTACAGATTTATTGGTTGCGATGGTTGACGGTATCATTTTACGCTTTGTGCAATTAGAACCTGAATACCCACTCTTCGAACAAGCCGAGTCTCTGGCCGATCTGATGCTAAAACTCATCTATACCCATACACCTTAAGGCAAATCCTTGGTGATGATTTGGCAGCCATCGTTTTAAACGCATTCTGAACGTATTGCACGCTGTTCGCTTAATTCATACCGCGACATAGGCCGAGCTTGGTTCAAAATGCGTTTACACTATTTGACCACCGAGGATCACCAGTGCCTCATATCAACTCCAGTTATGATTGACGGCTCTGCTGATAACTGGCTTTGCCTTCTTGATCCAATGCTGCAAAATCTTCATCACTCAACGTAATGAGAGTCGCTGCAACATTTTGCTCCAGATGACTAATCTGAGAAGTCCCTGGGATCGGTAACATCACCGGACTACGTTTTAAGATCCAAGCCAAAGCCAATTGACCAGGTGTCGCATTATACTGAGCCGTTAACTTAGCGAATAATGAACTATTTTGAGCCAGTTCTCCCCGAGCCAATGGATACCAAGGAATAAATCCAATGTTATGCTCCGTACAGTAATCCATGACGCTTTCATGTTCTCGATCAACGAGGTTATAGCGATTTTGCACTGTAGCTACCGGGAAATATTTATTCGCGAGTTCAATATCATCAAGAGTCACTTCACTCAAACCCGCATAGCGGATCAGCCCTTGTTCCAGCATTGTTTTAATTGCATCAAACTGTTCATCCCGTGGAACTTTAGGATCGATACGATGCAGCTGCCATAAATCAATGCACTCAACCCCTAAATTACGCAAGCTCTTATGTGCTTGTTGGATCAAATATTCCGGACGACCAACCGGGATCCACTCTCCTGGACCCGGACGAGCATTCCCCCCTTTCGTTGCGATCACCAATCCAGAATACGGATGTAATGCCTGGCGGATCATTTGTTCAGAGGTATCAGGCCCATAAGCATCGGCGGTATCAATGAAATTGATCCCCAACTCCGGCACCCGTTGCAGAGTTCGGATCGCGCTGGCAGGATCTTCGGGTGCTCCCCAGACGCCTTTGCCAGTCAAACGCATCGCTCCGAAACCCAATCGATTCACAGTGAGATCTGGACCGATATCAAATGTACCGGCATTTTTAGCACTGAGTTCAGTCATTGCTGCTCCTTACTTAATAAATAAAATCGCTCCAAATCGATCTGACGATTTAGCTCATGTTATCCTGTTGTTTTATATCAGATATAAGGTTCTCTCAGGCGCTCTATCCCTGAGCATAACCGTTTTGTAAAAATTGCACTATACAATCTTAACAAATGAGTTGAATGCGTCCAGAGATCCATAAATATTCCGGGACGTCCCGATGCGACTGAACGCTAGTAGGTGAGTTGAAACGCATTGATATAGGTGAAGATCAAATTCAACGAGAGAGCGAGCCGGCAACAGAATGCATCAAATGACCCAATTCGAAGGATTAAAATGCAACAGCTCCGAAGGGCTCGCTAACACCGCTAAATCGACGAAGTCATGGCGGGTGAAATCACTCCAATGTGAGAATCAACCGCCATTGCAACGCTCAGAGACGTAATAATCAGAATGGATGCAAAAAAGACCCGCCGCGCCCAAGCAACATCATCATTATCTTTACGATAACCTTTTAGCGCCATATGCAACCACCATAGACTGGTTGCAATCGCTACAGCGAGATAGCCAAACCCCACATATCCGGAAACCGTCAACATGCCTGCCGCAAAACCAAAAGCCACGATATAAGAGACGATATGCCCCTTAGCATGCTGCACACCTTTCACGACAGGTAATACCGGAATATTAGCCGCTTTATAATCGTTATAGCGGAAGATAGCGATGGCATAGGAGTGAGGCATCTGCCAAAGACAAAACATCAACAGTAAAATGGCAGCGCCACTGTCAAACTGACCAGCCACAGCACAATACCCCACCACCGGCGGAACAGCACCCGACAGACTCCCTACCAAAGTGCCATACACCGAATGCCGCTTCATATACAGACTGTAAACGCCCACATAGATGATAAAACCAAAAGCAGCAAAAGCGACCGCGACCCAATTGGTCCAAATTGCTAAAACGGCAAAACCAACCACGCCCAGCAAGCAACCATGTGAAATGGTTTGAGCCACCGAAATCACCCCCGTGACGGTGACCCGGTTTTTAGTCCGTTCCATCCTCGAGTCAATGTCGCGATCGATATAGTTATTGAGGGCACACCCTGAAGCCACCACCAACGATAACCCCACCATGGCCGCAACGAACAACGACAGATCGAAATGACCATTGGCCGCTAAAAAATAGCCGCCGATGGTTGCAATCAAGTTCCCGAAAATAATGCCGGGTTTGACCACCAGGAAATAGCGTTTAAGTTTAATCACGGCAACCTACTGTTTTAAAACATCATTAAATTGTTGGCACTGTAGATAATCCACAATGACAGACCCACAACTAAACCAATGACGATGGCACTAAACAGAAATGAAAAAGTATTCAAACGTCCGGTTTCCGTTGCAAAATTAAGATGCAGGAAGTACTTCAAATGCACCACAATTTGCACCACAGCAAACGCAAAAATGGTATACAGCGTCGCTACTTTTGACATGCTCAGATTCATCACCAGATAAAACGGGATCACCGTTAAAATCACCGCGAGCACAAAACCGGTTAAATACGACTTAACGCTACCATGATCGGCAGACTGATCTTGTGGATGACTCATTACAAGGCCCCCATCAGATAAACAACAGTAAAGACACAAATCCAAACGATATCGAGGAAATGCCAGAACAAACTTAAGCAACTTAAACGCGTCAGGCTACGCCCATTTAACCCGCAACGAGCCACTTCAATCATGGTGGCAATCATCCACAGCAGACCGACGGTGACATGCAAACCATGCATCCCCACCAGCGCAAAGAAGGATGATAAAAAGGCACTGCGCGAAGGACCATGTCCTTCCACGATCAAATGATGAAATTCATACAGTTCCATCCCGATAAACACAGCCCCAAGAGCAAAGGTGACTAATAACCAGAACTGGACGGCACCGCGTTTATTTTGATGGCCACTGACCATCGCAAAACCATAAGTAATACTACTGATCAACAGCGCAAAGGTTTCAACAAGTACAAATTTCAGATCAAAAATATCTTTACCTGATGGGCCACCATCAGTATTTGGGTACAAAACTGCATACGTCGCAAACACAGTTGCAAACAACAAGCAGTCGGTCATCAGATAGAGCCAGAATCCAAAAACGGCTGTCTGTCCGCTATCATGATGCTCTTCATGGGCAGCATCCTGCCCATGAGTATTTGTTATTGAATGTGATGTCATTGTCTTATCACTACCTCATCATGGTCTTAAACATTGCTCTTCATCAGGCCTGCCTGATGTACTTTTTCAAGATGAGCAGACTCACAGATATCAACCTCTTCCGGCTGGACGTAATAATCTTTATCGTTGTCATAAGCACGTATCAAGAACGCACCGACGATCCCTAACAACCCAACGATAGCTAACCACCAGATATGCCAGATCATCGCAAACCCAAGCACGGTTGAACCGATACCGATATAAACCCCTGCGGTGGTATTTTTCGGCATATGGATCGGCTGATAGTGTTTCAGTTTCTGATACGCCTCTCCCCGTTCTTTCATCCCATCGAATTCATCTAAATCGTGAATAACTGGGGTTTGCGCAAAGTTATAATGTGGTGGTGGTGATGACAAAGACCATTCCAATGTCCGACCATCCCAAGGGTCACCGGTTTCATCCCGATTTTCATGGCGCTGTTTATAACTGACATAGAACATCAGCAACTGATGCACAATTCCAATTAAGATCAAGAACGCCCCAAAACCAGCCACCATCAGCCACGGGGTCCATTCTGGGTTATTGGTATGATTCAAACGTCGAGTCATGCCTAAGAAGCCCAGTACATACAGCGGCATAAATGAGAAATAGAAACCAATTAGCCAGAACCAGAACGCACGACGTCCCAGTTTTTCATTCAATTTGTAACCAAATACTTTCGGGAACCAGTAAGAAACACCCGCCAGATAACCGAATACCGCCCCACCGATAATGGTGTTATGGAAATGCGCAATCAGGAACAAACTGTTATGCAATAAGAAATCGGCTCCGGGCACCGCTAACAAGACCCCGGTCATCCCACCGATAGAAAACGTCACCATAAAGCCAATGGTCCAATACATCGGTGTTGCAAAGCGGATCCGCCCCCTAAACATGGTAAATAACCAGTTAAAGAGCTTAACCCCGGTTGGCACCGCAATAATCATCGTCATCACCCCAAAGAAAGCGTTGACGTTGGCACCGGAGCCCATGGTGAAGAAATGGTGCAGCCACACAATAAAACCGAGAAACGCAATGGAACCAGTCGCCCAGACCATCGATGTATAACCAAACAACCGCTTACTGCTGAAGGTTGGTACAATCTCCGAAAAAATCCCGAAGGCCGGCAAGACCAGAATGTAAACTTCCGGATGTCCCCAAGCCCAGAACAGGTTGATATACATCATCGAGTTCCCACCCCCGGTATTGGTAAAGAAGTGGAAATCAAGATAACGATCCAGAGTGAGTAGCCCTAAAGCTCCGGTCAAAATAGGGAATGAAGCAACAATCAGCACGTTCGCCCAAGTACAAGCCCAAGTGAACACAGGCATCTGCATCAGCTTCATGGTTGGAGCTCGCATCTTCAACACGGTGACCAGGAAGTTAATCCCGGTCAGGGTCGTTCCAATCCCGGATATCTGTAAGGCCCAAATATAGTAATCGACCCCCACCCCGGGACTGTACGTCAACTCCGACAACGGTGGATACGCCGTCCAGCCAGTACGAGCAAACTCGCCGACGCCCAATGAAATATTCACCAGGAGCGCTCCCGCGACAAACAGGTAAAAACTCAGCGAGTTCAAGAATGGGAATGCCACATCCCGCGCCCCAATCTGCAGAGGTAACACGATGTTCATCAATCCAATCATCATCGGCATTGCCATGAAGATAATCATGATCACACCATGCGCCGAGAAAATCTGGTCATAATGTTCAGGAGGCAAATATCCGGCCCCGCCATCGGTTGCCATAGCCAACTGAGTTCGCATCATGATGGCATCGGCAAAGCCACGGATCAGCATCACTAAGGCAACCGCAATGTACATGACACCAATTCGTTTATGATCCACACTGGTGAGCCAGTTATGCCACAAGATCCCCCATTTTTTGTAATAGGTGATGGCAGCGACCAGAGCGATCCCTAAAATGACAACGACACTAAGCGTTCCCATGACAATCGGCACATGCCAGGGAACTGCATCGAGCGTTAATTTTCCAAACATTATGATTTACTCCTTACCTGCTGATTCTTCTGCCAATGGCGATGCCTGATGCATCTCCATGGAAGCCTGAGGCATTTTCTTCATGGCAGGCATATTCATATATTGGTGAACGATCTGAGAGAACAGATTCGGTTTCACGGCAGAGAAATATTCCACTAAATGGTTTTCTGACGGCTTCGCCAACGCCTGATAGGTTGCATCATTCAGCACATGATTAGACTGACGAACTTGATTAACCCATTTTTCAAAATCGGCTTCGCTCGGGGTCGCAATGGCTTTGAATTTCATTCCGGAGAAACCTTCACCACTGTAATTAGACGACATACCATCAAAGGTGCCGGCTTCATTAGCAATCAGATGTAATTTGGTTTCCATCATGGCCATCGAATAGATCTGGCTTCCTAACTGTGGGATAAAGAATGAGTTCATCACCGATTGTGAAGTGACTCGGAAACGGATCTGTGTATCTTTAGGGAAGACCACCTGATTGACCGTCGCTATCCCTTGCTCGGGATAAATGAACAACCATTTCCAATCCAGAGAGACCGCTTGAATTTCAAGGGTCGGTGTCCCTTCTTTAACATCCAACGGCCGGTAAGGATCTAACTTATGTGTTGAAATCCAGGTAATCGATCCCAGCACGATAATAATGACGATCGGAATACCCCAGCAAAACAATTCAATTTTGCTGGAATGAGACCATTTCGGTTCATAGCGAGCATTGGTATTGGAGGCCCGATACTTCCAGGCAAAAACGAGTGTTAAGATGATGACGGGGATCACCACCAGTAACATCAGAATAGTTGCTGTAATAATTAGATTTTTTTCCTCAACCCCCACCTGGCCTTTTGGATCGAAAATGCCTCCCTGACACCCGGTCAAAAAGAGGGCAAGTCCGACAAACAGCATCCGATAGAGTTTCAGAAAGATTCCTTGTCTCATGTTACAACCCTTGCTAGATAGATAAGCAGCGCATTTATTATGGAATTCTCAGAGTCTTAGCCCTAAGCCCACTAAACCCGCATTACAGACACGTCTGTAGCTAAGTATTGTCAATGAACGCAAAATAGCAAAACTACCTAACACTTAAAGCGGTACTAATCGGAGCAGTGCATTCACAATACTTAAAAAGACATCAAAATATTTAACTTAAAGATAAATAAAGACACACAATTATAACATCTTTAAGGGGTTGATCTATTCTTCTTTCACGGATGCCATCAAAATTCTGTGAGATAGTAACTAGCTTGTTTAATTTTTAAACACATGTCACCCATCGGTAAAAATAATCAATTTCGAAAAAAGATAAAAACCAAGCGAAAGGGGGAAATTAAATCGAACAGAAGCAACCAAGAACAATTATTTTCTGTGGTTACCTGTTGTAAGCTATTGGTAAAATGAACAAAACCTGCTTTAAACTGTTGCAATACATTGAATTTAGCCCCATCAAAGCAGGTTATATAAATTGAGCGACCCAATCAATATTAGACCGCATCTTTAAAAGCACTTAGATAATTTCGATGACTTGATCCGACGCAAGGCGGGATTTAGGCAAAGCCGCATTACTATCCTGCTCACTATGATAGCCCAACGCGACAATCACCGTCGCACTCAAATCACGGCGATTCAGATCAAACTCCTGATCTAAAACCCGAAAATCAGCACCTTCGATAGGTGTGGCATCAATTCCCAGCGCACTAGCGCTCCAAAGTAATCCCCCCAGCGCGATGTAAGTCTGTTTTTCCATCCAGTATTGCAAATCCTTATGCACATACTTATGCAAATCCACATACCCTTGACGCCCTTTTGCCATTCCAATTCGGGCCTCTTCAGTAGCATAACGTCCATCTTGCTGCTCTTTGTTCAAAATAGCATTAAGATGCGCATCATCTAATGTGGTTCTCGTACACAAAACCACCACATGAGAGGCATTCATTATTTTCGGGGCGTTATAAGCCGAGACCCCCTGAGTCGCTTTGGCAATACGTGCTTTAGCACGATCATCACTGGCAACCAAGAAATGCCAGGGTTGAGAGTTCACTGAAGAAGGGCTTAACCGCAGACAAGCTAATAATTCATCCACTTGTTCCTGAGGGATTTTACGAGATGCATCATATGCTTTTGTGGTATAGCGAGTACTTGCTAACTTAACCGGATTCATGAACGCTCCTTACGGTTCAATACGTTCAAGTTGATGAACTGTTAATGGCTGTGCCAAATACGGTTCAACATCTTCAAGCATCTGTTGAAAATAACGGGTTTGACCATGAACACTCAATGCGCTGGCATCTTGCCAGGCTTCAACAAATACGAATTGCTGCGCATCTTCTCGGTTCTGGTGTAACTGATAACCTAAACATCCTGGTTCTTTACGGACTTTGGATACAATTCCAAGCAAAATTTGTTTAACTTGCTGTTCTGATCCAGGTTTAGCCTGTGCAATGGCCACAACGTGAATCGCAGAATCTAAAGCATTTGACATGATGAACCTCTATAATTGTGGGTTAATATTGACAATTCACTTTACTGCAAACCGATAAATATTTGTGGGAAATCTATACGCTATACCACGGCTCTTATCAAATTTAAAAACAGATTGCAGTAAAAATAACCAATACGGATCCATCATTATAATTCCGATACAGAACCTATAACATCCTGTTCTTTACGACTATTGAACGTATTCAAGCCCATGCACTTGAAATGAATAGAATAAATAGCCAAAGATATAGAAATTGGCTCATCATCAGCCAAACTAAAATCCAACAAATTCCGGATATAACAATCTAAATAAAACCGAGACCGAAAATGAAGGACAATATTGAGGAAAATTCGATCTTATTTATACGCCATGAGTAAGACAGTATAAATCAGCAAGCCCTTCCGGGTCTTGCTGAACAATAGTGACAGTTACATTTTATAAGTAATACTAAAATAATGCCCTGCACCAGTAGAACGACCCGCAAGCCCTCCATTTTTAAGACCATAAATAGTTTTAAATAATTTCAAACCATAGCCAATAGACCAATGATCTTTCACTAGGAATAATCCATTATAAAGATCACCACCATTTGAAACATTGACAGCTGAATTACCATGTTTAGCACTAAACAAATAATCTAAATACCCTCCGTATTGCAATGTCATCCCATTATCAAAGGTATATAAAGATTTTCCCCAGTTACCGGAAACCTGATAGCCATTCCATTCATGATCGGTCCAAACATAGCGTTTATAGAGATTTAAGCTTGAACGATCTAATCCCGGAACGGTAAGGTCAACCCCGAAGCCCACTTGAGTTTCATAGGTATCAGTTCCTTTATCTGCGGCATTGCCCCCATTAGCATTCGTGAGCGTCGCAATATAAACTTCTTTAACTGGACCAAAGCTAAGATCTTTTCCTGTAAGATCATTTAAAGAAAAACGAGGGGCGAATTTTAAAAATTGACGCGGGCTACCATATTTATCACTATCCTTTGAGTTTCTCAGGTTAAATATATCGAGATAACCATATAAATCGACCACACCTGAACGCCCACCGAATTCCATTTCAAGATAATCATGCGTATTGTGACCATCACCGCGATAGGGCAATTCATTCACGGCATACATTAAATTGAATTGCATCCAACGATAATCTTTGGCGTGAATATCTTTTTTTTCAGAGGGTGTGCTTTCAGCGGCAAAACTCACTGAACAGATCATAGTTAGTATTAGAGCTAAATATTTCATATTGTTTAATTCGATCGATCGACTCGATCAAGTCCTTTTAAAAGAGAGAGAAAGAAATGTGATTTAACACACGAAACATCAGTGACGGCCGCGCATTTTATCATCGGAAAAGGAAATATCAATGCCACGATAACGGACAAAACGATGGATCCCTATAAATATTTCACATCTTTATCATAATTTTGCAATTAGTTTTTAACATGAAAATTAATAAAATTTAATTATATAAACACACTCTCATATAACGTATAAATTACCTGATTTTAGTATTCACATGACTTCTGTATCATGGGTGTACAATGGTCTCCCTTATCCAAAGAGTCACATCGCCATGACAAAAGAATTCATAAATTATGCCAGTTATATCGATCACACATTGCTTAAAATGGATGCAACCGTCTCCATGATCGATGAACTCTGTGATCAAGCCATTCAGCATCAATTCTATGCGGTCTGTATTAATAGTGGTTATGTTGCTCAAGCCGCCCAGCGTTTAAAAAACAGTGAGGTGAAAGTATGCTCCGTGATCGGTTTTCCCTTAGGGGCCTGTATGACCCAAGTCAAGGTCTATGAAGCTCAACAAGCGATTGCAGCCGGAGCACAAGAAATCGATATGGTCATTAACGTAGGCTGGCTAAAAAGCGCTCTGTGGGATGAACTCCAACAAGATATTGCCGCCGTGAAAGCAGCTTGCCAGCAGGTTCCTCTAAAAGTCATTCTCGAAACGTGTCTGCTCACCCAAGAAGAGATTATTCATTGCTGTCAAATATGCAGCGATCTGGAAGTCGCTTTTGTGAAAACATCAACGGGCTTTAGCACTGGCGGTGCCACCGTTGAAGCCGTTCAGCTCATGCGAAATACCGTCGGCCCCAAAATGGGCGTTAAAGCATCAGGGGGGATCCGTTCAAGGGAAAAAACGGATGCAATGATCCAAGCTGGTGCAACTCGCATCGGAACCAGCTCAGGTATCGAGATTATAAAATCCTAATGGATTGGATCGGGATTCGATATTGTATTGCTATTCAAATCCGCAAAAGCGGATTTGAATAGATCAATTCTACTGTGCCGCTTTATCAATGGCTTGCTGTAAAACAGCGGCTGGCGCTGCACCAGCAACAACAGAAGTGTTCTCCACCGAGGCCCCTTTTGCGGGCATCACGATAAATGCAGGCGTCCCCTTAAAGCCGATACTCTGCGCCAGCATATAGTTATGAGCGATCACCGAACGATACGCTTTACTTGGAACAGAACCTAAAGAGCTTCCTAAAGCTTTATCAGCAACTGACTCAATATCCGCTTTCGTCAATTTACCTTCATTGTGGCCCGTCTGATAGATGCCATTATGATAACTTAAATACGCATCTGCACCTTTTTGCTTCCAGACCTCCAGCCCTGTAAATGCTGCAGTTGCAGAACTTTCCCAGCGTGAAGCAAAAATAGGCCAGTCTCTAAAAATAAATTTCACCTTCGGATTGGCCTTCACAAGTTTTTCAATCTCAGGGGCCATCTGGCTGCAGTAGTAACACTGATAATCAAAAAATTCAGTAACAGTTACTTTCGCATCAGCGGGTCCCACATGAGGAATTTGCTCTAATGCCATCAGCTGATGATGCATGCTTACCGCTTGAGATGTGAGTTGAGCCTGTTGCTGTTGCTGTTGCATCTGCTGTAATTTCTGGCTGGCCTGAAGTAAGACCTCTGGGTGTTCTAGCAAATAATCCGCAGCTATTTTACCGATTTGCTGCTGTTGCTCAGGCGTGAAATTTGTCACCGCTGCATCAGCAGCAACCAGGGTTGACGAGACAACCATTGCCGAAACAGCCACGGATAACTTCAATCGATTCATTATCATAAACTCTGTAGGGAAATATTTGGAATACCATATCGATAAGGAAGAGTAAACACAATTATAAAATTCAAAAAAGCGATTCATCCAATAAATAACGAATATATTATTAATATTTATATAGATATGATTAAATCACAAATATATTAATTATAAATTTTATTTATAATTAATAAGTTACATCTTTATCTATCATTTAATACGGAGAGTCTTCACAATCAAATGTTTTACTGATTAGCCATATATCTATACCCACAAAAACACCCCTAAAAAGATATTTTATATATTCATTAGCAATATATATCTCCATTTTTGCTTATTAACCTAAAAATAGATAAGCAATCATCTTAGGATGTCATAGGCAATCATGCCTTTTAAAATGGAGAAAACCATGAGTACTAATAAAAAAGAACTACCCTCATTTTTACAAACAAGTTTAGATTTTTATCTAAAAGACTTAATTAAATATGATGATCAACATCTAGTCGTTGGAGATAAGCCTAAAGTCGGCGATGTTGTTTTACAATCCAATGACTACTTATCACTAGCTAATAATACCGCTATCAGAGAGACACTTAAAAAATCAGTCGATCTCTGCAACGAAAGCATTTTGATGTCAGCTGTATTCGTTCATAAAGATGATAGTAAACCAACCCTTGAAAAGCAATTATCAAGCTATGTTAATTTTGATAATTGTCTGTTGTTTCAATCAGGATGGAGCGCCAATACCTCCTTACTCCAAACCATCTGTACCGAAGATGTGAATGTCTACATCGATTTTCTGGCACATATGTCTCTTTGGGAAGGGGCTCGCAGCGGTGGAGCCAAAATCACTCCATTTCTGCATAATAATATGCGGCATCTCGAAAAAATGATTAAACGCAATGGCCCTGGAATCATCATCGTTGATTCAGTCTATAGCACCGTTGGAACAATTGCCCCGTTAGTGGAACTCGTTGCTATCGCTAAAAAATATAATTGTGCCACTGTAATTGATGAATCCCACTCGCTGGGTGTTTATGGTAAACATGGCGCAGGGATATTAGATGAACTCAATCTGTCATCGGAAGTCGATTTTATGACAGCCAGTCTGGCAAAAACATTTGCTTATCGGGCTGGTGCGGTCTGGGCTAATAATAATTTCACCCAATGCATTCCCTACGTTGGATATCCCGCTATATTCAGCTCCACCATGTTGCCATACGAACTGGATGTGTTAGAAAAAACGCTACATGTCATCCAATCCATGGATGATGCTCGTTCATATCTATTCAAACAGTCACAAAAACTAAGAGCTGGATTCCGAGACCTAGGGATCACCATTCGAAGTGAATCACAGATTATTTCTATCGAAACAGGAGAAGAAGACAATACCTATGAAGTCAGAAAATATTTAGAAAAAAATGGGGTGTTTGGTTCAATATTTTGTCGGCCGGCAACCTCACCCAAACACAGTATTATTCGCTTTTCTGTAAACAGCTCTTTAACCGATGCCCAAATAGATAAAATATTAAGCACCTGTTATTCAGCTATTCATTCAGAACACTTGTACATTAAATAATAATTTATAGCCCTGGAAATCCAGGGCTATATCCACAATTGTAATTTATTGACTAATTGTTCTTTTGTCGATGGTTTAATCAAATAATCATTCATCCCGGATGCTATTAATTTTTCAATCGTTGACTGTTGATCATCTCCAGTATGACCTATAATAGGAATAGTATTATAATGTTTATCTGATCTACGAATTATTTTAGTAATTTCAATGCCATTCATTACAGGCATTTCTAAATCCATTATAATAATATCGACATCTTCTTCATCTAAAATATGAATTGCTTCATCACCTTGCATCGCTTGATAAGCAATATATCCATTATGTTTAAGTAATAATGATGTTAAATTTAAAATAGAACGATTATCGTCAACAACCAGTACCTTTTTATAATCATGACTATAATTGTCATTATTAACGTTATTTGTTTTTTTATTTGAAAATAACATTTTAAAAATTATTTTTCGACTATTATCAATAAAATCTTCATATTTAAAAACATATTTATTAATTTTTCGTTCATCATCTGTCAGATAAATAACTCTATTGCACTTGCTAATATTATTATAAATTTCAGACGTGACTCTATCTAAATCAACTATATATAAGTCATTATTTTTCTTATATAAATTTGATTGGACATCCATTATGTCAAAACAACTATAATTAACGCATTCATTACTCAATAATTTATTTACTGCTGTAGAATAGGATGACAACGTATTTCTTAAATATATAATACTTTTCTTATCCATTATAGAATTTATAAGTTTACGCTGTTTTTTAGTTCCGTGAGCAGGAAAAACCAACTCAAACTCGGTCCATTCACCATATACCGAATGACAAAAAATATCACCGCAAAAAGCACTCATAACCCTTTTACAGAAGGGTAATCCTAATCCAAAACCATTAGTTTTCCCATTTGTATAAAAATCATCAAAAATGAACTTTTGTTCGTCTTCATGGATACCCTTTCCATTATCTAAAAAGATTAAATGATTGGTATCTCCTCTATTATATACATATATATTAATCATAAATTCATTATTTTTCTTATAGTAAAAAGAATTTTTCATTAAATTAAATATTGTATATATCAGTAAACTCTCACTGCCTAAATACTCAAAATCATCTTCTATCTTAATTTTTATTAATTCTTTATCTTTGTTATTTTTATATCCAAATGATTGGACAGCTTTATCTAAAGTTTTTTTAATAGAATTTATTTTGAAGTTATCTATAGATATCCGGGTTTCATCAATGGACATTAATAAAATTTCGATTGTTTCTAATGCATCATCAATCGTTTGAATAGATTCAGACAAAACTTTATCTAACTCATATCTATTTTTTTCTTTATTTTTAACTAAATCTTGAAATAAATATAATGAATGCTTTAATGCACTTAACGGATTTCTCATTTCATGAGCAATTCCAACACCAAAAGATTTGGTCGTTGATATTTTCGTTTCACTTTTTGATTTATTTTTAGTGTAGCACAAATTACCGAATATATAAGAGAAAAGGAAAATAGGTATATACTGCCATTTAACCTCGTCTAAAACAGCATTCCCTTGAATCATCCAGCTAAATAAATAAGAGATCAAAAAAGATATTACAGATTGAGTGAGTAATATCCGTGTATCATAAATAGTCAATATATGAAGAAATAAAGCAGCCATCAATGACATAGCCCAAACGTCGGACCAATGATTCATAAACATCATAAAGCTAAAGAAAAAAGGTAACCCTATCCCCATGACAATAACATAGTAATAAGGTTTATATTCATTGAGTTTTGATGGTAAATATTTATGAATAGCTAAGGGGAAAAATAATAAAGAACAAATCAATCGGATAATTAGGGAGTCATAGGGTTGCGGATATAAATAATGCCAGACATAGTAATAAATCGGATAACCTGTAACACCAAGCCATCCGATAACTGACAAATTTGACTCTGAAGTTGTATAAATTTTTTTTATAGCACCCATGTCATTCAATTTCACCCATTGAATCCATGGTGAATTCTACTTTATTTTTTTGACAAAAAAAACATTAATGCTATTTCTCTTATAATCCATATCCTATCAAGGACATTCCCATCATAACTTTTTTAGAATTTAACCCTAAAATAAGTTGTTTATATAACCTATTTCATCTATTTCATGTCTCAAAATGCAATTATATGAAATAAATATGAAATAAATATGCAATCTCATAGCATAAAATAGTATTCTCACTTAACTTAAATCTGTCTAAGTCACTCCTAAATTTTATTCTTTTAGATAAAATACCTTTTCATAACCCATTCAAATCGTTCACAGAGTTTCTTGATCATTGGGAATTAACACAACTTTACCAAATGCCTGATGACTTTCTAATAATGAATAGGCTTGCTGAAAATCAGAAAAACAATATATTTCAGAGAGTTTAGGAAGAATGATATGACGAGCAAGCAATGTAGCAATTTGTTGCATATCTAAATAATTCGATTGCATCAGTACAAAATAAAAATTTTTATCCTGTTGTCGGGCTATCGAACCAATATCAAACTGATGCGGCAACAATGATACTAAAGTCCCTCCTCGTTTTAGATATTTTAGTAAGTGAAGCGTATTTTCACCACCGACACAATCTAAAATAAAATCAAAATCATGAGGATATAAAGATCCATCGGTATTTTCATAGCCCAAACAATGATGCGCCCCCGCAGCCAAAACAGTATTCATTTTCATCATGGATGAAACCCCCACAACTTCAGCACCTAATGAAACGGCTATTTGCACAGCCATGTACCCCACACCACCGGATGCCCCATAGATCAAAACCTTATCACCTTGCTGGAGTTGAGCGTTTCTGGTTAAAGCTTGCCAAGCCGTCAACCCCGTCATTGAAGCCGCCGCACAAACCAAATGAGAAATAGATTCCGGCTTATGCGCTAAGTGACTCGCAAAAACAGCCACATATTCGGCATGCGTTTGCCCAAGTCCAGGAAAACCAACACAGCCAAAAACGTGATCCCCCAGCATAAATTCAGTGACATCAGAACCACAGCCGACCACTTGTCCGGATAGGTCCCACCCCAAAATAAATGGCGGTTTCACCTCAAAATGATTGGCCGCGCCCTGTCCTATTCGAGTTTTAATGTCGATAGGATTAATACTTGTAGCCTCAACCCGCACTAAAACTTGGTTAGGCAATATTTCAGGAATAGCGACTTCAGCTAGCTGAAGCTTATCTAGCGCCCCAAAAGCAGTCACAACAATGGCTTTCATGTAGATCCCTCGTTTAAATATAATAACAAGCTAGGGATCATAAACGGGTGTCATAACTGTTAAAATGCAGCAATAACACCTTATACTGCTGCAATAATGCAGATAGGCAACAAAAAATGAACTGGGATAATTTACGCTACTTTTTAACCATTGCTCGCACAGGAAGTGCCCGAGCCACTGCGGCCGAGTTGAAAGTGGATCAAGCCACGGTTGCCCGTCGCTTACAGAAACTTGAAAAAGAAATGGGGATTTTATTATTTAAGCGATACCCAGAAGGATACACGCTAACTGAGGCGGGTTTAGCATTGCTTCCTGAAGTAAAAGCCATGGAATTAGCGACACTGAATATGACTCACAAACTCAATAGCATCGATCCCATGCTCTCGGGTCCGATCCATATTGCGACGACGGATGTACTCGCCCACTATTTCACACTGAATGCCGCTGTCCGACTTAGAAATAAGTATCCCCAAATAAACGTCATTATTTCATCGAATATTAAAATCGCAGACATACGCTATGAAGATATCGATATGGCTATTCGTAGCGAGCGACCAACAGATAACGGACTGATTATCCGTCATCTATGTCAGACAACCCTGGGTATCTTTGCAAGCCAATCATATTTAAATCGATATGGGATCCCCAAGAAAGGTCATGCTTTTTCTGGCCATCACCTCGTCATGTATAACAGAAAAACACTCCCGGGATACTGGCAATCACTCTGCGGCGAATCATTAACACAAGCCCAGATTGCTCTTGAAACTGACTCCCAAAGCTTATACATCGAAGCCATTTGCCGAGGGCTCGGGATCGGCGTTATTTCCATCGATATTGTCGCCGATAATCATCCAGATTTAATCCAAATTCTTCCAACGTGTACAGAAACTAAAGATATCTGGCTCGTTGTTCATCCTCAAATGCATCCGGATCCACGAATCCAGGCATTGATTGATATCATTGTGTCTGAATTTGAAAATAAAATAACCAGCAAATAATGCGTGGTAGAACTCATAATTAAATACATGTTGGAAGATATAAATCTCCCTACTGTTATTCCTAAACAGGGAATATGGACTAAGAGCAGTTGAGCTTTTATGATTGGATTTTGTTCCATTCAACGCGTTCGCATAAGCTCTCGCCAGTGGTATCCATGAACGAAGCCAGCAGGGTGCAACCATGTTCAGCATTCGTTTCAATGAACGGGTGAGACAACATCTGACCTTGATTTAAATCAGGCTGATGTTGGGCCGTATAGAGCTCCTCCATAAACAACATCTCATGTCGAAGGGCTCAAGCTCAGATCACTGCAAAAATCATCAAATGGATCGAGGAGATAAACATTGAATAGTAACCTTGTCACTACAAACTGGTTAAATGATCATTTACATGATCCTGATTTAGTCATTCTGGACGCTACCATAGAACTGGTGCAGAAAAATACGGATGCGGCCCCAATATCCGATCGAAAATACATTCCCGGAGCCGTGTTTCTTGATATCGAGAATGCTTTTTCTCGTCAGGATTCGACTATTCCCCACACCATGATCAGCGACCATGAGTTCCAAAAGCTCGTACAGCATTTAGGTATTTCTCAGGATTCAGTGGTCGTGATCTATGATGCTCACGGAATTTACTCGGCCCCAAGAGGGTGGTGGATGTTTAAAATGATGGGACATGAACAGGTTTTTGTCTTAAATGGGGGATTACCAAAATGGCTTGCTGAAAAGAAACCCGTCACCACAGAAGCATCGACCATTCAGGCAACACCATCAAATTGGCAAGGACACTATCAGCAACACTTTATCTGCGATAAAGAACACATTAACTCGGTTTCACAAAATCATCAGGCCACCATTATTGATGCCCGTAGTCATGGACGATTTACCGCAGCTGAACCAGAACCTCGGGCAGGATTACGCTCCGGCCATATTCCAAGTGCCATCAACATTCCGTTTGAATCGCTCTTGGATCAAGGCTGCTACAAACCTCGCTCAGAATTAAACGACTTGTTTTGGGCTCATCATGTCCAATTGGATCAACCCACTTATTTTTACTGTGGCTCAGGAATTACAGCCTGTATCGTGCTTTTAGCGGCCTGTGAATGTGGATTAGAAAAATGCTGTTTATATGATGGCTCATGGAGCGAATGGGGAGCCGATTCGTCACTTCCGATTGCGACAGAATGACATCCTTTAGTCGATAACTCCGTTATAAATGATCATATGAAACGATATCTGCATAAGATATCGTTTCACCCATCCATAACGATTCACAACCCCATTAATGAGATAATTCTAAAGGAAATTTTTCCAGCCAACATAAGAAGATAAAAATTGCCCAGTCATTTCTTTTCAATTTTTTATTTACAACTCGATTCTTTAAATTACTTAAATAACTCGATGAAAAAATATTTAATGCGATTTCACCATGAATAACGTCTTTAAAATGATTATTTAATATGCCATTCATCCAATGAGAATAGGGCATCTCAAAGCCTGTTTTTTTCCTATTCCAAACTTCAATAGGTATAATGTCTTTTACACTATCAATAAAAACTGATTTTAATGTACCATTTCTAATTTTAAAGTTATCGCTGAGGCTAAAAGCCAATTCAACGAGTTTATGATCAAGGAGTACCGGGCGAAGTTCCAAAGAGTGAGCCATACTCGTTACATCATTATCTCTAAGCAACGTATTGAGCATATAACCATCTATCTCTGCTTTACTGATTCTTTGAGTTGATGAAAGATTGGGAAATGTAGGACAGTTATTAATAGGAAACTTATTTAATAAAATAGAGTGCACATTTTTATGTATCGCGCGTTGCTGTTCTAAGGCAAGCTCTTCATCAAGAGCTACATAATTATATTTTTGAGTCAATCTATTGGGTCGTAAATGCTCTAACTGCTTAGCTAAAAGAGAGATAACCCCTTCTTTCTTATGTGCATAATGGCTAATCATTTTAAAATGAGGGTATCCTGCAAAAATTTCATCTCCTCCCAAACCACTTAAAGCGACTTTGATTTCTTTAGCTGTTTCAAAACTCACGATATAAGTATTTATACCGTCAATACTAGGCTGATCAATACTAGCTATAAATCCATCAAAAATGTTTGCTATATAAGCCTCATCGATCATGATATTATGATGAGAACAGCCAAGTTGCTTAGCTGTTCTTGACGCTATAGCTGTTTCATCTTCTATAGTCGTTTTGTTTTTAAAACCCACACTAAAAGTATTTATCGGTGTCTTGCTATATTGTTTCATCATTGCGACAACAGCTGTAGAATCTACTCCTCCACTCAAAAAAGCACCGACCTCTACGTCTGCAACCATATGATATCTAGTAGCGATATCCAGTTCTTCTCGTACCTTGATGATAGCTTCTTCATAACTTTCAATTTTAGGTAGTTTTGCCGACTCTTTTATATAATCATAATAGCGTGTTATTTTGTACTTTCTATCCAACCCAACGACCATACAATGACCCGGCATCAATTGATAAACACCATTTAGAATCGTATTAGGTTGTTTGACTGATCCATATTGAAAATAGTCATTAAGGGCTTCTAAAGATAATTTATTAGATATAAAATTCGATTTAAAAAATGGCCTTAATTCTGAGCTAAAAACAAACTGCCCTTCTAAAAAGGTATAAATAAGTGGTTTAATCCCAAATCGATCTCTAGCTAAAAAAAGGAGTTCTTTACATTTATCATAAATACAAAAAGCAAACATCCCTCTAAATTTATTGACACATTCATCACCCCAATGAATATAACTTTTGAGCACGACCTCTGTATCTGATTGGGTGCGAAATTTATATCCCAAAAGGATAAGTTGGTGTTTTATTTCTTGATAATTATAGATTTCTCCATTAAATACAATTACATGATGACTATTTTCATCATTCATGGGTTGATCTGCAGAATCAGAAAGATCAATGATCGAAAGCCGTGTATGCCCCAATATCAAATTTTTTACGTCATTAGAATAAATGCCGTGACCATCTGGACCTCTATGCTGTAGTTCACGAGGAAAAATAGTGGCTATTTTTTTGTAATTTAGGCTTAATCCGCCATATATACTACACATGCTTATTTCCTAAAATATGATTAAAATCAGATATGTAGTTTTTACAGATACTTTCCCAGGTTAAATTGTTCGCGACGTACTCTCGTTGTTGTTTAGCTATATTTTTATATAATTTCGTATGAATCATATGTTCTATTAGCTTAGCTAATTTAAAAGTATCTCCGACTTCAAAAACCGTTTCAGGGCTAATAGTTCTGACAATTTCACTAATGCCACACCCAGTTGAAGTTAACACGGCAGTACCACATCCCATAGCTTCAAGAGGAGCATGCCCCCAAGTTTGATTATCATTGGGGAAGATAAAGATATCTGAGGACAAATACATATTATACATTTCCTCATCATTTTTAGGAAATTCTAAATCTAATTGTATATTATCATTATTTAAAAGATCTGGATAACTTTCAATACACCATTGATAATATGATCTATCCGTTATGGGTGAATTTATATAAATAAAGACCTTGTTTTTAACAGAATTATCCAAATTCATATACATATCAAAAATATCATGAACCCTTCGATAATTAATAAATCTTGTTAATAAAAATATGATAGTAATATCATCCGATAAATTAAATTTTTCTCTAATTTTATTTTTTTTATTATAATCTATAATATTTTTAGGAATCCCACCTCTTCTGATCACAGGAGTTTTACCATATAATTTTTGATATCTTTTAGACATTCTATGATCAAGCACCGCTGACTTATCGACATACTTATTTATGATATATTTATCATATTTAAAATAAATCCGCTGAAGTAATATGTGACGAATAAAAGAACTACGATGCTCTTTCTTCCATTCAAGAAACCATTTTTCTATAGAATCATAACAAAACCAATAGATTGGAATATTCTTAATTTTTTTATATTCTATGGCCGCATAAACAGATAATGGTTCTTCATGAGAAAAAATCAGATCATAATCTGTATTACTTTCAAAAATTAAACTAGCTACTTTTTTTGAATTTTTATGAGTTGAATACAAAGAAAACAAATAATCAATTCCAAAAACATTAACTATTTTCTTCACTGATTTATATTTATATATTTTCTTTAATATATTTTTAAAAATGTGATCTTTTTTATTAATTTCACTTTCATTTAAATTATATTCACGACTATGGACTTTTTGAATATTTAATTCTGATGTTAATTCTGGATAACATATATTTTTATTATATTCATAACAATATATATCAACATCCATTCCTAAACACTTTAGACCATTCGCAATTTCAATGACATATCGCTGTGAACCACCTCGGCCATCTAAGTGAGAATGAATTAGAGCTATTTTCATAACCAAATCTATTATCCTTAACAGTTATACTATTTTATAAGAGCATTAAACACATAGTTAACATATGTATTCATTTACTTATTTTACATGTTGTAAAGTACTCACCATAATTTCCTCTACCTTTATAAAAATTAACTAACCCAAAATGAGCCACAAAGAGAATAATAGAAATTATGGCG
The DNA here is from genome assembly GCF_046054165.1 of Celerinatantimonas marina. Taxonomy (NCBI): domain Bacteria; kingdom Pseudomonadati; phylum Pseudomonadota; class Gammaproteobacteria; family Celerinatantimonadaceae; genus Celerinatantimonas; species Celerinatantimonas marina. Next base: position 42,738 of record NZ_JBFNXK010000012.1, read on the forward strand.
GTAGACAACGCAGCCCCTAAAATTCCATATTTGTTTGTAAAATAATAATTCATAACAATATTAAGCACTCCAGATAATGTATTTACGGGTACTGCAATATAACTTTTTTCATATATTTGATAAAATCCAGTCATCATCATACCCGCGATCTGAAAAAAGGATGCTAATACTAACAGCCATAAGAAACTTAAAGATTTGATATAGATAGGTTGGATAAAATAAGTTGCCAGTATATATACTAGCGCATAAAATGCCCCACCTAGCAGTATAGATATACCAAAAAAAATAAAAATAATTTTATAGGCTCTTTTAAATGATATATCTAAATTTTTCTCTTTAAAAAAATAGGGTAACCAGACACTTTGAAACGAATAAAAAATTAACATCAAAATATTAACAATTACTATAGCAAAACTAAAAATCCCCAAAAAAGAACTATCTAATAGTTTTCCTATTACTAATCTATCACCAAAGTTTATAAAAAAATTTGAACAACTTCCTATCGCAACAGGAAGACCATTTATCACACCTCTTTTATAAAATTCAATTGTTCTATTTTTAAATTTAAAATTATTTTTTTTAATAAAAAATCGATAATATAGAGTTATAATTATAAAATAACTCATCAACATTGCTAAAATTCTTGATTCATTTTTCGGTAAAGGTAATAGGTATAAAAAACATAACGATAATATATTAATAATAAAAAATTCAACTATAAGTTTTATTTGCACAGTTTTAATATTTTCTGATTGATATAAAAAAACCATAATTAATTGATTTAATGCCCTTAGCATTGATAAAGCCAACATGCTATAAAAAATAACATCATTAATCGAATTATTTGGAAATATATTAAATATATAATTTTTAAATATTATTAATATGCAGCAACAAAATATAAATGATGTGAATACTATTAATTGAACATTTTCAACTAACGCATCTTTTGTATATTCACTGCTATGATAAAAACGATTTATTGTTGTATATTGTCCAAAACCAAAAATAAAAAACATAACTTCGACAATAGATATTACATAGCTATAATTACCAAACTCTTCTGGTGACATAAGATTTAAATAAATAGGGAGTAGTAAAAACCCTACGCTTTTTGTTAAAATATTAATACTAAAAAGCTGAATAAATCTTTTTTTTATTTCTGTAATTTTCAATTAAAAAATCCACCAACATAATATTTAGCTATTCCCATGGATCATTGCTAAAAAATAACAACTAAAAAGATAATCCCATAAATCTATCTATTTTTACAATATATATCTAACATAGCGTGATCTGACCATCATTGATGCCGCATGAGACAATCGAAACTTTAATTTTAGAAGGCTACCGCCCCAGGGTCACAGCTCCCAGAAAACTTGTTAGGACTTAATGATGATTACGTAGGATTAATTGTCGTTCATATCATCTAAAACATCCAGCCGGCATAAACCACCGAATCAAACCATCATCAATCTCATCAATATAAATGACCCATTTTTGGCCCATCCAGTCCAACGGGATCAACCCACTTATTTTTACTGTGGGTCAGGAATTACAGCTTGTATTGTGTTGTTAGAGTCAAGGATATATTATGAAAATAAGTGAATTATCTAGAAAAACAAACGTAAGTATCAGAATGATTCGTTACTATGAGAAAAAAGAACTATTACAACCGACACGCACTAGTTCTGGCTACCGTTGTTTTAACAAGGATGATATATAACTAATTGATAAATTTAATCTTTTTAAAGAAATAGGATTTACCATGAGGACGTTAGACCAATATTAGAATGCCACTTAGGACCTCTGAAAGGAGAGCAAATATGTGATAAATTGAAAGGAAAATTTGCCTCTAGAGTTGAACAAATAGATCGAATAATTTCTAGCTTAAACGAATCTAAATTCATTTTATCTCAATACATATAAGCACATCCTCTCCGTCAGAATAGTCGCTCTATAGCATTACAAAAATTTGCACCAAATCTCAAGCATGGTTCAGAAGTCGTCAGCATAGGATACCGAGACATAGACGGAGCTTTTTCGATTTAGAAATGGCAGCGTAATAACGAATGACTGCACTCACTGCCATTTTTGTATGATTCTTTATTTCTCTTCTACAAATGATCCGAAATATTTGAATCCCCTATTCAACCGTGACCGATTTAGCCAGATTGCGCGGCTGATCGACGTCAGTTCCTCTAATCAAAGCCACATGATAGGCTAAAAGCTGCGTTGGAACAGTATACACAATCGGGGCCAGCAGCTCATCCACATGCGGGAGATCCATTACTTTCATCGTATCATCGCTTTTAAAGTTGGCATCCTTATCCGCAAATACATACAACAGGCCACCACGTGCCCGCACTTCTTCAACGTTTGATTTCAGTTTTTCCAGCAGTTCATTATTCGGGGCAACGACGATAATGGGCATCTCAGCATCGATGAGTGCTAGCGGGCCATGCTTCAGCTCGCCAGCCGCATACGCTTCGGCATGAATATAAGAGATCTCTTTCATTTTTAGCGCGCCTTCCAGGGCAATAGGGTATTGGCTTCCCCGCCCCAAAAACAGGCTATGTTGCTTATCTGAAAAATCTTCAGCTAGTTGTTCGATCTCTTTATCCAACATCAGCGTTTGGGTAATTTTAGCGGGCAATGCCAACAAGCCCGAGATAATTTGCTGTTGCTTTTCATCACTCAGACCCCGATGGCGACCAATAGCAACCACCAGCATCATCAGCGCCGTGAGCTGAACCGTAAATGCTTTCGTTGAGGCAACCCCAATCTCCGGTCCTGCTTTCATCATATACGCCATATCTGATTCACGAACTAAAGATGAGCCTTCAACATTACAAATTGTCAGTGAGCTCATATAGCCCATCTCTTTAGCCAACCGCAGTGCCGCCAGAGTATCGGCTGTTTCGCCACTTTGAGACAAAGTCACGAGTAGACTATTTCTAGGAACAAATGATTTGCGATAACGAAACTCCGAGGCAATTTCAACATTACAAGAGAGATCGGCCAATGCCTCAAACCAATAACGCGATACCATTCCCGCATTATACGAAGTCCCACAGGCGACAATCTGAATGTGTTCAACATGCGCTAAAAGATCAGCTGAGCCGGTACCAAAGACATCGTCAAGTACATGGCCTGATTGAATTCGCCCTTCCATCGTACGCTGCAAAGCCATCGGCTGTTCATAAATCTCTTTAGCCATAAAATGCTTATACGGACCCTTATCACCACTATCGTGTGAAGCATTCGATTCGCTGATAGCCCGTTCAACAGGCTGACCTTCGCGATCAAAAACTTGAACACGATGACGGGTGATCTCGGCAATATCCCCTTCTTCTAAGAAGGCAAATCGACGGGTTACCGGTAATAAAGCCAACTGATCAGAGGCCACAAAATTTTCACCCAAGCCATAACCGATAACCAAGGGACTCCCGCTACGAGCAACCACAATTCGATCAGGCTGCCGTTTATCCATAATGGCCATGCCATAGGCGCCTTCGAGCTGTTGACTTGCCAATTGCACGGCTTCACGCAACGAGATATCAGCTTTAAGCAAATCGTGGATCAAGTGAGCAATGACTTCGGTATCGGTTGCCGACTCAAACAAATAACCTTTCTGGATGAGTGCATCCCGGATCACCCGGTAGTTTTCAATAATGCCATTATGCACAACGGCAATCGTTTCACATGAAACATGAGGATGAGCATTGATTTCACTCGGCTCACCATGAGTAGCCCAGCGGGTATGCGCAATACCGGTTCCCCCAGCGACAAACTGTGTATTTAAAGCCTCTTCCAGCGCTTGTACTTTTCCTAAACGCCGAACGCGAGTGAGAGCGCCTTCAGAATTCACAATCGCAATACCTGCTGAGTCATACCCGCGGTACTCTAACCGGCGTAATCCTTCAACTAAAATGTCAGCCACATCTCGTTGGGCCACTGCTCCGACAATTCCACACATAGTTCATCAGCCTCTATTTAGCGTCACAAGCAGCACGAATCACGGTAACTCCGTGTGCTTCAATCTGTTGTTGTTGGTCTTCAGTTAAACGATGATCGGTAACAAAAACCGATATTTTATCCCATGCCAATTCTAGGTTATGCATCTTGCGGCCGACCTTATCGGACTCCGCCATCACAATGACTTCCCGAGCAACCTGGGCCATCACCTGACTCAAACCGAATAATTCATTAAAGGTCGTCGTTCCCCGATCAACATCGATACCATCGGCCCCAATAAACAGTTGGTCAAAGTCGTAAGACTGTAAAACCTGTTCTGCCACTTTGCCCTGAAAGGCTTCTGAATGCGGATCCCAGGTCCCTCCGGTCATCAGCAGCACGGGTTCGTTTTCCAACTCACGCAGGGATGCCGCGATACTGAGTGAATTGGTCATCACCACCAATCCCTGTTTGGATGATAATTCGGGAAGTAAAGCCGCTGTCGTTGATCCAGAATCTAGGATCAAACGATGATGATCTTTAATTAAAGTTGCAGCGGCTTTGGCAATCATTTTCTTTCGATTCGAAACTTCTGGTTCATTTTTATCATCCATCAACAATTCACTTGGCAATGGAATCGCCCCCCCATAACGGCGGAGCAACAAACCGTTACTTTCCAATTCAGCGAGATCTTTACGGATAGTCACCACAGAAGTATTAAAATAATGGGCTAAGTCATCTACCTTCACTTCACCTTGCTCATTGACTCGCTCGACAATTAACCGACGACGCTGCTGAATATTTCGTTTACTCATAAAATATGATAACTAAAGTTTCGATTTGAAAGTTATTATTATTCAATCGAAACTTTATATCAATGGTTTTAGCTGAAATGAGGAGGAATAAAACAGATCAGAAATGAAAGGAGGGATTAATACGGGACATCAAAATATGATCCTGCCACTTGCCATCAATAAACAAATAGTCACGAGCAAAACCTTCTTCGACAAAACCCACTCGTTTTAACAACCGGCCACTGCGCAGATTTGAAGGAATATAATTGGCCATCAGCCGGTGTAGTTTAAGGCCGTTAAAAATTGCGGGGATCGCGGCCGTTAAAATTTCCGTCATGATCCCTTGCCCTTGATACTGTTCATCCAAACCATACCCCAAGTAGGCTGACTGAAAAATACCTCGAACAATATTGGAAACATTGACCGTTGCAATAATCGATTCTCGCTTTTGATCCAACGCCACTAGAGGCAAAATCTGCCCCTGACTGGCTTGTAGCAGATAATCATGGATCCGCTGTTGCGTTCCCTTCAGAGTAAAATAATGGGCACTCCGAGGAGGCTCCCATCGCTCTAAATGCGTCTTATTGCGTTGGACATAATCTTGTAGCAACCGATCCAGACCGGGAGTTAACGCCACAATCAATGAACGCTGTGTTTGAACCTGAAAATGCAACAACCTAGTTCGCCTTGTCGATTTTAACTGGGCGTTTCCAGCTCGGTACAGAAACCTGCTTACTCCGAGACAGCGTTAATTGTTCATCTGGGGTATCTTTGGTGATCGTCGAACCGGCCCCAATCGAGGCATTCTTACCCACTTTAACCGGAGCCACCAGCTGGCTATCACTCCCGATAAATGCCCCATCACCAATTTCAGTTCGAAACTTATTCACCCCATCATAATTACAGGTAATCGTCCCGGCACCAATATTGACCTGTTTACCGACCAGTGCATCGCCTAAATAACTTAAATGACCACATTTGGAACCTTCACCCAATACCGCTTTTTTCAGTTCCACAAAATTGCCCACATGCGCATCCCGACATAATTTAGCGCCAGGGCGCAGCCGGGCAAATGGTCCAACCGAACTAAACGGTTCGAGTTCAGCGCCTTCGATCACAGTATTGGCTTTTACTTCACAATCATCACCAATCACACAATCTTTAAGTACACAATTGGGCGCAATCGTGACGCGCTGCCCCAGAACGACCCGACCTTCAAAGACGCAATTAACATCAATCACGCAATCCTGACCATGCTCCAAGCTGCCACGCAAATCAAAACGGTTCGGATCCATCAGGGTAACGCCGGAGGCCAACAATTTATGGGCCATTTTAAGCTGATAAGCGCGTTCCAATGCCGCCTGCTGGATCCGGTTATTGACACCTGATACTTCGTTGACATTCAGCGCGGTAACACTTTTAACACTGTGGCCCTCTTCGGCCGCCATCCGGATCACGTCGGTCACATAGTATTCCTGTTGGGCATTATCGTTAGTTAATTGGCTTAAGTACCGCTGCCAAAGCGCTCCACTGGCTGCCATAATACCGGTATTCACTTCCGTGATGGCTAACTGTTCCGGTGTCGCATCTTTCTGCTCAACAATTTCACTAATATCCCCGGCACTATTGCGAACAATCCGGCCATAGCCCGTTGGATCTGGCTGATTGATGGTCAGCAGCGCAATACCTTCAACAGGTTTAGCATCTACCAGCCGCTGCAAAGTTTCCACTTCAACCAGTGGCGTATCACCATAGAGCATCAGCACCGTATCATCCGCTTTAAACTGAGGCGCAGCCTGTAACATAGCATGACCTGTTCCCAGCTGTTCGACTTGTTCAACCCAGTTTAAGTCATCACCGCTAATTCCCTGCTTGAGTTGGTCACCCCCATAGCCATACACCAAATGGATTGGCTTAGCGCCTATCGCTCTGGCACTGTCAATAACATGCTGAACCATAGCCTTGCCCGCAATCGGATGTAAAACTTTAGGTAAACTTGAATACATTCGAGTCCCTTTGCCTGCAGCAAGAATGACCACACTTAAGCCCATGGATAACTCCACTTTTAAATTCATAATGATAGCTAGATTATAACAATTGGAGCTCAATAGAACAGCCATTCACGATGGGATCATGACCGAGCTATTTGAGCTAATGGGCAGATAATGTTTGAGTGGCCCATCCTGATATGGGAGGGCTATCTGTTAAAAAGGTATTCGCTACAAACTTATTCGTAAGACCGTTTGGTTTACATAAAGGCGAGTTTGTCGGTAAACCAGGATGAGGGAATTTGTGAATCGAGAAAAACTCAATATAAAATAATGAGGTAACGCCATCTTCAGAGCACGATAGTGCTTTTTATATATTAGAGCCCTTTGGTCAGGAGAAGCGTATTTTCCGAATTCAGATACCGGGAGCAACTGTTCTTCCCTTTATTTTCAAAGAGGAGATATAAAAAAGGCAACCCAAAGGTTGCCTTATATTTTTTGCTGTTCACTATTAATGATCGCGGCCTTTGACAATGTCCAGAACTCGTAACTGAGCGATAGCTTTCGCTAATTCACTTTGAGCCTGAGCATAATCAACATCACTATGAGGATTACTAATTCGCTCTTCAGCGGATTTTCTTGCCTGTTCAGCTTTAGCGCGATCCAAATCTTCACCACGAATTGCCGTATCAGCTAAAACAGTAATGACTTTCGGCTGAACTTCAAGGATCCCACCTGATAGGTAGATCACTTCTTCAACGCCATGCTGTTTTACAATACGAACCATTCCTGGCTTAATCGGTGTCAGCAACGGAGCATGACCATAATGAATGCCAAGTTCCCCTTCCTGACCGGTCACCTGAATGCGCTCAACAAGCCCTGAGAACATTTTATTCTCAGCACTTACCACATCCAAATGGACTGTCATTGCTGCCATGATTGCCTCCTAAAACGATTAAGTCCTCTTTCTTAATGAAAGATTACAGTTTTTTGGCTTTTTCAACCACGTCTTCAATAGCACCACAATACAAGAATGCCTGTTCAGGGATATCATCATAATCCCCATCCAGAATTCCTTTAAAACCACGAATGGTTTCTTTCAGTGGCACATAGATACCTGGTGTACCGGTGAAGACTTCGGCAACATGGTAAGGTTGTGTCAGAAAACGCTGAATTTTACGAGCACGGGCCACAGCCAGTTTATCGTCTTCTGAAAGTTCATCCATCCCCAAAATGGCGATAATGTCTTTCAATTCTTCATAGCGCTGTAAGACAGTCTGTACACCACGAGCAACGTCATAGTGTTCCTGACCAATAACCATAGGATCCAACTGACGACTGGTTGAGTCCAGAGGATCCACCGCAGGATACAAACCTAACGCCGCAATATTACGCGACAATACGACGGTTGCATCCAAATGCGCGAATGTTGTTGCAGGTGATGGGTCAGTCAAGTCATCCGCTGGCACATAAACAGCCTGGATAGATGTAATTGAACCACTTTTAGTTGACGTAATACGTTCCTGCAGAACACCCATTTCTTCGGCCAGTGTTGGCTGATAACCCACCGCAGATGGCATACGACCTAACAGCGCTGATACTTCAGTCCCAGCCAAGGTATAACGATAAATGTTGTCAATGAACAACAATACGTCACGGCCATCGTCACGGAATTTTTCTGCCATAGTCAGACCAGTCAAAGCAACCCGCAGACGGTTTCCTGGTGGCTCGTTCATCTGACCATAAACCATTGATACTTTATCGATAACGCCAGATTCTTTCATTTCGTAGTAGAAGTCGTTCCCTTCACGAGTCCGTTCCCCTACCCCGGCGAATACAGATAAACCTGAGTGTTCTTTGGCGATGTTGTTAATTAACTCCATCATGTTGACGGTTTTACCAACACCGGCACCGCCGAACAAACCAATTTTACCACCACGGGCAAATGGGCAAATCAGGTCAATCACTTTTACACCCGTTTCTAACAATTCAACGGTGTTTGATTGTTCTTCATAAGTTGGTGCAGCCCGGTGAATGATATATTTTTCATCAGTTTCAATATCACCCACACCATCTACAGGTTCACCCAGAACGTTCATAATCCGTCCCAGAGTTCCTTCACCAACAGGTACTTTAATTGCTTCGCCAGTGTTGCCAACAGTCATACCACGACTCAAGCCATCTGATGACCCCATCGCAATACACCGTACAACGCCGCCGCCAATTTGCTGCTGAACTTCAAGTACTAACCCATCAGCACTTTCAACTTTCAGCGCATCGTAGACGTGAGGCACGCTGTCCAGTGGAAACTCAACGTCCACAACAGCGCCAATAATCTGGACGATGTTACCGTTACTCATGTTGATTCCTCTAAATTCTTTATGCTTAGCTGCCTTAAACCGCTGCAGCACCTGAAACAATTTCCGTCAGTTCCTGAGTAATCGCTGTCTGACGTTCTTTGTTGTAAACCAATTGCAGATTATCAATCAGGCTGGTGGCATTATCAGTTGCAGACTTCATCGATATCATTCGGGCAGCCTGTTCGCATGCCAAGTTTTCAACGCATGCCTGATATACCTGAGACTCCACATAACGAACCATCAATGTATCGAGAATATCTCGCGCATCGGGTTCATAAATATAGTCCCAGTTACGTTTTGCAATTTCAGGATCATCTGCTTTAGGCAGTGGCAAAATCTGATCGATTTTCGGCTTTTGAACCATCGTATTAATAAATTCGTTATAAACCAAAAATAACCGGTCTAAACGCCCTTCATCATAGGCATCCAGCATGACACGCACGGTACCCACCAACTCGTCAACCGTTGGGTTATCACCCAACCCTGAGTTTTGGGCAACTACGTGTCCACCGTGACTATTGTAAAAAGCAGTGGCTTTTGACCCTAACAGGGCTAAATCGACTTCAACACCTTTTTCACTCCAGGATTGCATATCTTGCAAAGCTGTTTTAAACGCGTTGATATTTAAACCACCACATAAACCACGGTCACTGGAAACAATGATATAGCCGACGCGCTTAGGTTCACGTTCTTGAGTATAAGGATGTTTATACTCAAGTTTCCCAAGCGCGATATGACCGATCATTTTGCGCATTGTGTTTGCATAAGGACGGCTTGCTTCCATTCGCTCTTGCGAACGTCGCATTTTACTTGCCGCAACCATCTGCATCGCCTTGGTAATTTTCTGAGTGTTCTGAACACTGCCAATTTTACCTTTAATCTCTTTTGCGCCGGCCATAATTTACGCTCCTATCAAAGTGGATTACCAAGTCTGAGTTGATTTGAAAGACTCCAGTAGAGTTTTCAATTTGGCATCAATCTCTTCGTTGAAAGCACCAGCTTCATCGATAGTCGCCAACAGTTCTGCATGTTCAGCTTTCGCATATGAAATCAATGCAGCTTCAAAATCGACGATTTTCTTCTCTTCGACATCATCCAAGAAGCCGTTTTCAGCAGCATACAAGCCTAAAGCCTGCTCAGAAACAGTACGAGGAGAGAACTGACCTTGTTTCATCAATTCAGTTACTTTACGACCGTGATCCAACTGTTTACGAGTTGCTTCATCCAAGTCAGATGCAAACTGAGCAAACGCAGCCAGCTCACGATACTGAGCCAATGCAGTACGAATACCACCAGACAGTTTTTTGATGATTTTAGTCTGTGCCGCACCACCGACTCGAGATACTGAAATACCAGGGTCAACCGCAGGGCGAATCCCTGAGTTAAACAGCTGGGTAGTCAAGAAGATCTGACCATCAGTAATCGAAATTACGTTGGTTGGTACGAATGCAGATACGTCACCCGCTTGCGTTTCAATAATAGGCAATGCAGTCAATGAACCGGATTTACCTTTCACTTCACCTTTAGTGAACTCTTCAACGAAGTGTTCGTTCACCTGAGCAGAACGTTCCAACAAACGAGAGTGCAAATAGAACACATCCCCAGGATACGCTTCACGACCTGGTGGACGGCGAAGCAACAGTGAAATCTGACGATAAGCAACCGCCTGTTTTGACAGGTCATCATAAATAATCAGCGCGTCTTCACCACGGTTACGATAATACTCGCCCATTGCACAACCGGCATAAGGAGCCAGATATTGCAACGCAGCGGTATCAGAAGCCGAAGCCGCAACAATCGTTGTATATTCCAACGCACCATGTTCTTCTAAATGGCGAACCACGTTGGCAATGGTTGATGCTTTCTGACCGATCGCAACATAGATACATTTAATCCCAGAATTTTTCTGGTTAATGATGGCATCCATGGCAATGGCTGTTTTACCAGTCTGACGGTCACCAATGATCAACTCACGTTGGCCTCGACCAATTGGGATCATGGCATCAATCGCCTTAATCCCGGTCTGTACTGGTTTATCAACTGATTTACGAGCCATAACCCCAGGGGCAATCACTTCTACAGGTGAGAAACCATCATGTTCAACAGCACCTTTACCATCAATCGGCTGACCCAGTGTATTGACCACTCGGCCTAACAGGCCACGACCAACCGGAACTTCAAGAATACGGCCAGTACTGTAAACTTTATCACCTTCAGCCAAATCGGCGTAAGGTCCCATCACAACCGCACCGACGGAATCACGTTCCAAGTTCAGTGCAATCGCATAACGGTTGCCAGGAATCTCGATCATTTCACCCTGCATGACTTCAGCAAGGCCATGAATACGGAGAATACCGTCACTTACAGAAACGATAGTCCCTTCATTACGAGCTTCACTTACAACCTCGAACTGTTCAATTCTTTTCTTGATCAGTTCACTAATCTCAGTGGAATTCAGTTGCATGCTCTATTCCCCAATTACGCTTTGAGCGTGTCAGACAGTTTAGATAGTTGCCCTTTCACAGAGCTATCAATCACCAGATCGCCAGCAGTAATGACCATTCCGGCAATGAGGCTACTATCAACACAGCAGTCAAGCTGCACACTGCGCGCTAATCGTTTTTCCAGCGCTTCAGTTAATGTTTGCAGCTGTGGCTTCGACAATTCAGTTGCACTAGTTACACGAACAGTTATTTGTTTCAGATGTTCAGCCTGTAACTCTAAAAATTCATCGCAAACTGATGGGAGTACTCCCAGTCGCTTATTTTCGGCCATAACTCGGATAAAGTTCTGACCGTGCTCGTCGAGTTGCTCCCCACAAACACTGATGAAAAAATCAGCCATCAACTGGGTTTTATCAGCGTTCGTCAAGAATTCAACCACCTGTTGGTCTTTAGCGACTTCACTCGCAAAACCTAACATAGTAGCCCAATTATCGATCGCCTCATGCTCAACGGCATATTCAAACGCAGCCTTCGCGTAAGGGCGAGCAATGGTTTTTTCTTCAGCCATAAGCTCTTCTTATACCCCTCTAAAGCTCTGCGAGCACCTTATCAAGAATGTCTTTGTTAACATTAGCATCCACAGAGCGCTGCAAAATTTTCTCAGCACCTTCGATAGCTAATGCAGCGACCTGCGCACGCAATTCTTCACGAAGACGATTACGTTCAGCTTCTAATTCAGACTGACCCTGAGCAACAATTTTCTCACGTTCAGCTACAGCTTCCTGTTTCGCTTCATCAATAATCTGCGATTTGCGTTTATTCGCTTGCTCAATGATAACGGCGGCTTCGTTTTTGGCATTTTTTAACTGATCTGCTGCTTTTGTTTGTGCTAGCTCCAGATCTTTTTTAGCCCGTTCTGCACTGTCTAAACCATCAGCAATTGTTTTCTGACGATTTTCAATAGCCGCCAACAATGGTGGCCAGACAAATTTCATGCAAAACCAGACAAAGATAATAAAAGCGATAGCCTGGCCGAGGATGGTTGCATTGATGTTCACTGCAATACCTCTCTTAACTTAAAAAAAGTGAATTAAATATCAATTTATGAGCAGTGGTATGAAATCATTAAGCCACAGCGAACATGACGTATAGACCCAAACCAACAGCAATCATAGGAATCGCATCAACCAGACCCATAACGATGAAGAACTGGGTACGAAGAAGAGGAATCATATCAGGCTGACGAGCCGCACCTTCCAAGTATTTACCACCTAAAATACCAATACCAATCGCTGCACCGATTGCTGCCAAGCCCATCATTAAACCTGCAGCAATGAACAACAGATCCATACTCAAATTTTCCATTAGTTTCTCCAGTATTTCTATCGACTAAAGTTATTAAACAAGAGTTAAAGACTTAATGATCTTCACAAGCCTGAGATAAATAAACAATCGTCAGGACCATAAAGATAAATGCTTGTAACGTAATAATTAAGATGTGGAAAATTGCCCATGGTACCGACAAAATCCACTGGATCCAGAACGGCAACAACGCAGCAATCAGGATGAAGATCAACTCACCTGCATACATGTTACCAAACAGTCGTAACCCCAACGAAATAGGTTTCGAAAGAAGTGAAATAACTTCTAAGATCAAGTTGATTGGACTCAACGCCCAATGATTAAAAGGTTGCATAGTAAGTTCTTTGATAAACCCACCAACCCCTTTCACTTTAAAACTATAAAATAGAGTTAAAAAGAAGACACTTAAAGCCATCGACATCGTAATATTTACATCCGCGGACGGAACGACGCGAAAATACTTCAACCCCAGAGATTCAGCAACGTAAGGGATAAAATCGATTGGGATAATATCCATGAAATTCATCAGGAATACCCAAACGAAAATGGTCAGTGATAATGGTGCAATTAATTTATTGCGGCCATGAAAAATATCATTCACAGACCCATCCACAAACTCAACGATAATTTCAACGAAACATTGAAATTTACCCGGGACTCCTGTTGAGGCTTTTTTTGCTACGGAATAAAACAACCATAGAAAAAGAACACCCAAAACAATTGAAAACCCTAAAGTATCAACGTTGAACTGCCAAAACCCAGAACCCATTTGCAAATTATGCAAATGGTGTGCGATGTAATCCGAGGAAGTCATCGGTTCTCCAGTTGCAGCCATACAAAAAGTCCTACCTTTTATTCTGAAAAATAAGTAATAGAGTAAAACAATGCACTATCACACTCCCAATAAAAGCCAGTAAAAAACACAGGCCATTTAAAGAAAAGAAGTGAAGACTGATAGCACCAAGTCCTAACACCAATACCAGTTTAACTGCCTGACCTATGTAGATTTTTTTTACGCCAAATGCGTCTTCGTTCCACCTATCAAACAACATGGAAAACGAGATAAAAAACCAATTCGGAATAAAAAAAACAATAGAGCCCAAAATTACTGAAAAAATGTATGACGTATTTTCAGTAACAGTGGCTCCCAAGGCCATCATAAAAATAAAACAGGCTTGATAACCGATCAAACGAACTACACGCGTATGTGTATATTCGACAAACCGTTCAGACACTGTATTACTCCCTGTCAGCATCGAGTCACATACTGCAAACCGCTAACAAGCGCTGCAATTATACGTTGCTAAAACATCATTGCAATCTTGTTAACAACACGAAATGTTTCCTTATAAAGATAACTTTCGCGTTACATCAGCAATATATTTTGCAGATAGAAACTAACGCCCATATATTCAACCTGTAGCACTCTTGGCATGTTGACTCATGTCAATTTATTACATGATTGGCCGGCAAAAATACGCTATAAAGAAATAAAATTACAGTATCTTTCTCAAAATAGTTAACGAAACTTATTAATAATTTGATCTAGTTCTGATAATGATGTGTAGCTAATGACTAAACGACCTTGGCCTTGTTTAGTCTGTTGAATTTTAACAGCAGAGCCAAGTTGTTCTGAAAGACGCTGCTGCAACCGTTCAACATCTGGATCAGACTGAACCGGCGCTTTAGCAGGTGCAGGATTAAGTATTTTTTTAACTAACTTTTCCGTATCTCGAACAGTTAGCCCTTTGGCCGCAATCAGCCGTCCAGCTTCAATCTGTTGGATACCTTCAAGTGCGAGTAAGGCTCGGGCATGCCCCATTTCGATATCACCGTGTTCCACCAGCAGTTTGACTTCATCGGTCAAACCATTTAGCCGTAATAAATTACTGATAGCGGTGCGGGATTTACCAACAGCATCAGCAACCTGCTGATGCGTCAGGGAAAATTCATCAAGAAGCCGCTGCAATGCTGAAGCTTCTTCCATCGCATTGAGATCTTCACGCTGAATATTTTCAATCAACGCCATCGCCACCGCTGCATCATCTTCAACATTTTTGATAATACAAGGAACGTCATGTAAGCAAGCAATCTGAGCCGCTCGCCAGCGCCGCTCACCGGCAATAATTTCGTATTTTTCAGGTCCGATAGCACGAACCACTATGGGCTGAATGACCCCTTGAGCCTGAATCGATTGCGCTAATTCTTCCAGGGCCTCGCTCGACATATCTTTACGTGGCTGATATTTACCCGATTTTAACCATTCAATCGGTAGCGAACGTAACGATGAATCACCTTGCCCAGGCAACGATGCATCATCATCGGCTAAATACTGTTCTCGCTGCCGAGCTGAATGACTGGTACTGAGTAAAACATCCAGGCCTTTACCTAAACCACGTTTACGAGGCGACATTGATGAATCTGCTCCCATGATAATTAACTCGCTGCAACCGTCTGACTAGATTCCTGACGACGAATAATTTCGCCAGCCAGAGCCAGATAGGCTTTCGCTCCATTTGATGTTTTGTCGTAATACATGGCAGGTTTACCAAAACTAGGCGCTTCAGCTAACCGGACATTACGGGGAATGACGGTTCGATAAACTTTTTCACCAAAATGTTGCTTGAGCTGGCTGGCTACATCGGCTGCCAAACGGTTTCTTGGATCAAACATCGTTCGTAAAATCCCCTCAATTTTGAGATTGGGATTCACGACAGAAGCCAACTTACTAATGGTATCCATTAACGCGGTCAGTCCTTCCAATGCATAATATTCACACTGCATCGGCACCAACACTGAATCAGCTGCAGCCATGGCATTCACGGTTAACATATTCAGAGAAGGCGGACAATCAATGAAGATATAATCATATTGATCCCGAACGGGTTCCAGAGCATTACGCAATCGAACTTCGCGAGCGAAAAATTCCATCAATTTAATTTCAGCCGCAGTAACGTCAGAATTAGCCGCTAATAAATCGTAACCCCCAGAGGTTTCATGAACCACAAGCTCCTGAATGGGTTCTTCATCCACGAGCAATTCATAGCTCGTTTTAGGAACCTCATATTTATCGACTCCACTGCCCATCGTCGCATTTCCCTGCGGATCGAGATCGATCAACAAGACTTTACGTTTGGTCGCTGCCATAGAAGCAGCCAGATTGACACTTGTAGTCGTTTTACCAACGCCACCTTTTTGGTTAGCAACGGCGATCACTTTAGCCACGATAGTCTCTACTTTTGATTAAAAGTTCTTTCAATAATAACGAGATGACGCTGCCCTTCAAGTCTTGGAACCTGTAACTTGATAATATCAGTTACGGCAAAATCATCACTTAATGCTTCAATTTCCGGCTCTGGAACAATTCCTTTCAGCGCGTAAAATTTACCATGATTTGCCGGTAAGTGAGAACACCACTGTAACATATCTGCCAGTGAGGCAAAGGCCCTGCTTAAAACACCATCGAATTTGGGACCATTTTGATAATCTTCAACCCGACTTTGTATCGGGGTGACATTAGTCAGTTTAAGTTCATGGCACACTTGAGTGATAAAACGAATTCGTTTTCCCAATGAATCCAGCAGTACAAACTGTTTATCCGGATTCACAATAGCCAATGGTAATCCGGGAAGACCTGGGCCAGTTCCCACGTCGATAAAAGATTGCCCTTGAAGATAAGGGCTAACCACCAGTGAGTCCAGAATATGCCGAGTCAACATCTCTTTTGGATCACGAACCGATGTTAAATTATAAGCTTTATTCCATTTATCCAGTAACTGAACCAATTGAATTAATTGTTCTGACTGAAATGGCTCTAACTGAATATGGGCTTCTGCCAGTAGCGAATCTAATAATGATTTTAGCACCCGATCACCCTTATGCTGACTTCCGAGCCAGATCATGTTTTTTAAGATAGACGAGTAGCAACGATATTGCTGCCGGGGTAATACCAGATATCCGGGAAGCCTGACCAATGGTTTCGGGACGAGCCGATTCCAATTTAGCAACGACTTCATTGGATAAGCCACTAATCACTTTAAAATTCAAATTTTCAGGGATTAAAGTCCGCTCATGACGTCGATTTTTTTCAATCTCTTCTAATTGACGTTTGATGTAGCCATCATATTTAACCTGAACCTCGACCTGTTCCGCCGCGCTGGCCTGTTCAAGACCCGGACCGAATATCGAAACGGACATGAGTTTTTCATAGGTCATTTCGGGACGACGTAACACTTCTTCCAGTCGATGTTCACGGTTGATCGGAGTTTTTAGTAATGGTGTAAGTTCATTGATCCCCGGCGTATTGGGATGTACCCAGGTATCACGAAGTCGTTGCCGTTCCAGTTCAACCGCTTCTTGTTTTTCGTTAAATTTTTGCCAACGATAATCGTCGACTAATCCAAGTTCACGGCCTTTCGGAGTAAAACGAATATCGGCGTTATCTTCCCGCAGCAGCAAGCGATATTCTGCACGACTGGTAAACATTCGATACGGTTCTTTCGTACCTAAAGTTGCCAGATCGTCAATCAATACGCCAACATAGGATTCCTCACGACGAGGGGCCCATCCTTCTTCGTCCCAGGCTAGACGTGCGGCATTGAGTCCTGCGATGATGCCTTGAGCGCCCGCTTCTTCGTAACCGGTGGTCCCATTGATTTGTCCGGCAAAGAATAATCCATGGATATGTTTATTCTCGAGTGTCATTTTGAGATCGCGGGGATCAAAATAATCATATTCAATGGCATAACCCGGTCTTAGGATATGTGCATTTTCAAGACCTTGAATAGAGTGAACCAGTTCGACTTGAACATCAAACGGCAAACTGGTCGAGATCCCATTCGGATATACTTCATGAGTGGTTAACCCTTCAGGCTCTAAAAAGATCTGATGACTGTTTTTATCGGCAAACCGATTGATCTTATCTTCGATCGATGGGCAGTAACGAGGGCCGATCCCTTCGATCACCCCGGTAAACATCGGGCTACGATCCAATCCACCCCGGATGATCTCATGAGTTCGCTCATTGGTATGCGTGATATAACAAGGAATTTGCTGTGGATGTTCGCTGCGATCCCCTAAAAATGAAAATACAGGTTCAGGCATATCTCCGGGTTGCTCTTTCATGACTGAAAAATCAATGGTTCGGGCATCGATACGAGGAGGTGTACCGGTTTTGAGACGAGCAATACGCAGTGGCAGTTCATGTAATCGTTCAGCCAATCGTTGTGCTGGTGGATCACCGGCACGCCCGCCGGCGTAATTATCTAAGCCAATATGAATACGCCCAGCTAAAAAGGTCCCTACTGTGAGAACAACCGTTTTAGCATATAATTTTAATCCCGCCTGAGTGACAACACCGACTACCCGTTCACCTTCGACGATTAAGTCATCACAGGCTTGTTGAAATAGATACAGATTAGACTGATTTTCCAGCATTTGGCGAACAGCAGCTTTGTAGAGCAACCGGTCTGCTTGAGCTCTCGTAGCCCGAACAGCTGGACCTTTACTGGAATTTAAAGTTCTAAATTGAATGCCGCCCCGATCGGCTGCGCGAGCCATGATCCCGCCTAAAGCATCGATCTCTCGAACTAGATGTCCTTTGCCGATCCCACCGATCGCCGGATTACATGACATTTGTCCAAGCGTTTCAATATTGTGAGTCAGCAGAAGTGTTTTTCTGCCCATTCTTGCTGCAGCTGCAGCTGCTTCTGTGCCGGCGTGACCACCACCGACAACGATGACATCGAACTGTTGTTTAAAGAACATCTGACAAGCCTCGTTACTTAAATCGATCCCTGTTGAAGGGGGTACATATTCTACCGATTTAATGAAGCAGAAGAAACGATCATTTTTAAAAGGATCGCGTTAAAGATCTTAATTAAATAATATAAAGATCTTATTTAAAGATCTTTTATTAGATCTACTATTAGGGATCGCAGATCCTGTGATCAACGTTTAAAAACATATAAAAATCAAACTATTAAATAAGATCAAAAGATGTGCAAAAACTGAGATCTGATCGCGGAGAAGCTGGGATCAAGATCCTTGTTTATCCACAGGTGAAGATCTACTTAAAGTTATCCATAGGAATAACCTCGGTAAACGCAATGGATATTGATCCCGTTATTCACAGTTTATTCTTTTCCTTGTGGAAAATTATTGTGCTTCTAGTTGTTCTCGCCACTGTGGTAACCATTCTAGGGCGACATCTTCTGGAACCGGTTCTTCAACCGCATCTATTTCTAGACGTTCGCCAATTCGGGTCGCACCTAAATCTTGAAGTAATTGATCCGCATCTCGACCCGCCTGGCAGAATGAATCATATTGGCTTGAACCCAAAGCGATAACACCGTATTTGAGCTGGCTTAAATCAGGTCGTTCTTGCTGAAGTTGACTCATAAAGGGTTCTATATTGTCAGGAAAATCGCCTGCACCGTGAGTGGATGTGCAAATCAACCAGACATGGCTACCATCAGTTTTCAGCTCTGCTAAATCAGCATCTAAGTGTTGGGTTACCTGATGTTGATCCAATAATTGTTGTTCGACTTCATCAGCAACATATTCGGCTGCGCCGAGCATCGATCCAACGATAAGATCGATTTCCATAAGCTCTCCTTGGGTTCTTAAAGTGTTACATTTAGTTTGTGGATGCTTTTTTATATATAGCCTAAATGCCCTGTCAAAAACGATCCATCTCTTTTTATGATCGAGAATTGCTCACACAGGATCCACATTTTGTGCACTGGATATTCGCCGATCTTGATCGGACGATCAACCCTGTTGATCAAGGGCTTTTTGGATCTATGCACGAGATCCTTTAAATTTGAGATCAAAGGATCTGGGGATATGTGATGTGAATGGCTATAAATAGAAGAGAATCGCGAAAAGGTGATACAAGGTTAACCCTTTCGCGATGAGTGGTATTTAATGGGCGGTGACTTTCTGGATGAATTGCTGTAAACGAGGATCGTGTGGTGTTTCGAAAATTTGTTGGGGGGTTCCTTGTTCGACGATATTACCATCGGCCATAAAGATGATCCGATCAGCCACTTCTCTAGCAAATTGCATTTCATGAGTCACGATTAACATGGTCTGATGATTTTTGGCCAGTTTTTTCATTAGGGCCAAGACTTCGCCGACCCATTCGGGATCCAGCGCTGAAGTGGGTTCATCAAACAGCAATATTTGGGGTTTTAAAGCCATGGCACGGCCAATGCCGATGCGTTGTTGTTGGCCCCCGGATAATGAGGCCGGATAAGCATCCCCTTTGTCAGCCAGCCCTATTTCAGCCAGAATTTGTTCGGCGATTTGGTAGGCTTTAGGTTTTGGATAATGGTGAACGGTTATCAGCCCTTCAGCAATATTGTTTCGGGCGTTCAGATGGGCGAATAGAGCATAGTTTTGAAATACAAATCCGGTTGAGCGACGTAGTGCTAGAATTTGTTGGCGTGTGGCTTGGGTTACATCGACTTTTTGTTCATCTAATTGAATGGTGCCTTGATCGGCTTGTTCCAGAAAATTAATACAGCGTAATAGCGTAGATTTACCGGTTCCACTGGAGCCTATGACACAGACGATCTCACCCTGAGCAATATCCAGATCGATCCCTTTTAAAATGGTGGTCGTTCCAAAACTTTTATGCAAATTGGTAATCTGGATCATCGTTGATACGCCTTATTTAATTTTTGTTCGGTAAAAAGTTGAATGCGAGTCAGGATGACGACGATGGCCCAATAGATGAGCGCAACCGCTAAAAAGGCTTCCAGATATTTAAAGCTGGAAGAGGCTTCAGTTTGTGCGGTTGCCATCATCTCAGCCACGCCCAGTGTAAAGGCTAGTGAAGTTGATTTAATCATATCGATGAAATAGTTCACCAATGATGGAAAAGCAATACGCGCGGCCTGAGGTAGAATGATTCGGCGCATGGCTTGGGATGTGGTCATGCCGATGGAGAGGCTAGCTTCCATTTGGCTGTGGTCGATGCCGATGATGGCTGCACGAATACTTTCGGTCATGTAGGCGGCAAAGTGCAGTGTCAGAGCAATAACTGCCGCCGTAAAGGCATTGATACCCACGAGAACCGGGATCAGCTGCGGGAGTCCGTAGTAAAATAGGAACATTTGGACCAGTAGCGGTGTTCCCCGGAAAAAGCTGATATAAAGCTGACAAATCCCGTTTAAAACGGGGACTTTAAAAATACGGATGTTGGCAATAATAATCGCAAGGATGAGTGCGAACATCATGCCGATAACGGCCATTCCCATTGTGGTTCCCAAATATTTCAGGAGGATCGGGAACAGCCCTAACATATATGCATAATCAAATTGCATCGGTAGCCTCAAATAAAAAAGGCCCGACGAAGGGCCTTTGTCACATCACTCTATTATTGAGTGATGTCTGTATCAAACCATTTTTGTGAAATCTTACTCAGTGTGCCATCTGCCCGGATAGCGGCTAAAGTTTTATTGACTTGATCTCGTAATTGCTTGCCATGTTCGTTATTGAGAAATGGCCAGGCATTTTCAATTTTTGCAAAAGGTTTTCCGGCCAATTGTAGGGGCAAATGCGAGGATTTAATCAATTGTACTGAGGAGAGTCGATCCATAATATAAGCATCGGCGCGCCCTAATGCGACGACCTGTTCAACACCGGTATCAAAGGTTTTGACCTGAATCGTGCCTTGATGCTGTTTATTATATTGATCCAGTAACTGCTCGAAATTACTTCCTAAGTTAACAGCGACGGTTTTTCCATTTAAATCAGCAAGGCTATGGATGCTGTTATTTCCCTTGCGAACGGTAATTTGAGCGCCATCGATGACATAGGGATCAGAGAACAGATATTTCGCTTTCCGTTCTGCAGTCACGGTAATTTGGTTAGAGATCGTATCGATGCGTTTAGTTTCCAACAAACCAAATAGACCTGAAAAACTGGCTGTGACAAATTTGATGTCGTAATGATTTCGTTTACCGATTTCATTCCATACATCTACTTCAAATCCCTGAAGCTTATCGTTTTTACTAAAGGTAAAAGGGAAGTAGCGTCCTGACATACCTACTTTGACAACTGTTGCTGCTTGTACAGTCGATAATGTTGCCGCAATCAGAGTCATCCCTACGGCTATTTTGGCCCAAAATTTCATAGCTCATCCTATTTATTGAATTGCGATCAGTATAGCCTGACATGAATTGGGAACTAAATTATATTTTATTATGCGCACCTTTTATTGGGTTATAACTCGATTGCTGAAAAAAGTGCTTATAAATAACTAAATTGTTAGTTTATATTTCGTAAAATCGCGGGGTTGGAACAGTCAGAGATAAATTTAATCAGGAGTAATGGTTTGACATGATGGCCAGCGATCTAGCCATGATAGGTTAGAAACAAAAGGGCTTATCTTATATGGAATGGTACAGAGATAAGCCCATCATTAAGATTGATTATTCAGAATCAGTCACATTATTAAAACATTGATTTTTAGACATTAAATCTTGAAGTTTAGCCCGCTGTTCTTGAGTCAGAACCGACATTCTCTGGTGCATCCATTTGGCATGTTCTACCATACGTTGTTCAAACATCTGATCCCGGAATTGATGATGAGATTCAGCCATTTTATCGGCTAGCTGTTGGACTTGTTTTTCATCAAATTTGTCACTCATCATTAGATCATGCATCTGTTTTGCATATTGCTGATAGTGATCAGCTTGTGGACCTTTTCCTTTATGCATTGAGCCTGCAAAACGAGGGCCGTGCTGGAATCGTTGCATTTGCATATCGTATAACTGAGCTTTTTGGGCATCAGTCAGGTTAAGTTGCTGCATATAACCGGCCATTGCTCTTGGGCCGTCACAGCGCTGAGTCATGTGTTGCCCACGTCCAGCAGGGCCATCCATCATGCCATCACGCATACCCATTCCCATGCCACCCCCTTGGTGAGCATAACTGGCGACACTAAATAACATCGGTAAAGCGGCTAAACTAGCGATTAATTTGGTTGTACGGTTCATCATCGTCTCTCCTGTTGAAATCTATGACTTAGTTTAATTTACGCAACGTAAATAGGTGCCAGCGACTTGTAAAGTTATGCAAATCCCACACAAAAGAGATGTTCAGCACTTTTATATCTCAATTTGTACTACGCTCGAAGAGGTACCGGGGGCTTTTGACTCCGGAGTCAATAACTACTGAATGGAAGCATCACATGTTTTTGCATATAAAATTATGTCGTGCAGTACACCGTCTGGGAGTTGGGCTGGCTGCCTGTATTGCACTTGTTGCCAGTCCATGGGCTCTGGCTGATTTTGGACTTACGACATCAACGGATTACTATACGGTTGATACTGGCGCTGGCTTAATCTTTAAAATCTTGCGTCAGGATGGCGGTTCCAATACTCGATCTCCCGGAGATATTGCCTCATTGGTGATCGATGGTGTTGAATATGAGCAACCCAACCGAGGATCACAGATTAATTCGGGGTTTGATTATTTATACACCTCGGATAGCAGCGTTTCGCTTTCAGCTCAACAAGTAAATAGTCAAACGATCAAGATCACGGTGACCGCAGGTCATTTGACCCATTACTATATGGCTCGTCGTGGTGAACGTCGGATCTATATGGCCACTTATTTTACTGAAGAGCCGACCACGATGGGGCTGGTTCGTTTTATTCTGCGGATGCAGTATGATCGACTGCCCCATGGGCCCGAGCCTGCGGACATTAGTCAGACGGTGAGTACGGTTGAAGCTCATGATATTTTTGCGTTAGCTAACGGTGAAACACGTTCAAAACATTATTCGAATCATCGGTTGATGGATTGGAAATATATCGGGGGGACCGGAAACCACATTGGGATTTGGGTGGTTCGAGATAACGGCGAAGGTGGATCCGGTGGACCGTTTTATCGCAGCCTGTTGAATCAGGTGACCGCTCACGCTAATGAAATCACTTATATCGTCAATTACAATGAAGCTCAGACTGAAGCGTTACGTACACATGTGTTAAATGCCTACACGTTGGTTGTGACTGATGGTAGCGCTCCGAGTACGAATATCGATACCAGCTGGTTCTCGCAAATGTCGCTGCTCGGTTATGTACCGGATAGTCAACGAGGCCGGGTGGCTGGCGTCGGAATTAACGGGATGGACAGTGATTATCAATATACCGTTGGTTTTGCTAACAGCCGGGCGCAGTATTGGACTCACCCCAGTAGCAGTGGTTATTTTTCATTAGACCGGATGCTCCCTGGCACTTATACCATGACCATCTATAAAAATGAATTAGCCGTTCATACGCAGAGTATTACCGTATCGGCAGGTTCGATTACCTCTTTGCACACGATCACCATTACCGGTGATCCGTCTCAGCAATCGGCTATTTTTCGAGTGGGTCATTGGGACGGTACGCCGACTGAGTTTTTAAATGGCGATAAAGTAACCACGATGCATCCGTCGGATGTGCGAATGGCCAACTGGAGCACACCGACCTGGACGGCAGGGTCCAGTAGTTCCCGTGATTTCCCCGCTTACATCTGGAAAGATGTTAATAATGGTCGTCAAATCAGTTTTAGGTTGAGTAATAGTCAACGTCAGAGTGCCCATACGGTGCGAGTGGGGATCACGGTGGCTTACGCCAACGCCAGACCGATCATTAAAGTGAATGACTGGCAATCCTCTGTTCCGGCTATTTCCCAGCAACCATCGACGCGAACCTTGACCATCGGGACCTATCGGGGCAACAACCATACCTATGAATTTACAGTTCCGGCCAGTGCCTGGAATACTCAATCGAGTTGGAATACCCTGACCATTAGTGCGGCAAGCGGCTCAGGAGGAAGTCAGTACCTTTCTGCTGGTTTTAGCGTGGATTGTATCGATTTGCTTAATTAGCCTACCGGGTAAGAAGATGAGAGTCACCATGGTTAGGATGACTCCCATCAGTTTTGATTAAATCCAATATATTCAATAAATAATCCAACCTTAATTTTCAACGGCGTCTATCGAGGCTGTTGATCTTTCGTGATGATGTATGTTTGCAACCCTCTGAACTTGGGGTCTGTCAGGCAACGAAAAGGTCGTTGTCATGCAATCTATTCTGATAGAGGCATGATTAAATGGAATCGAGAACATGCGACTATTTTTCTTATGGTGTATCTCTCTTATTCGTTCGATGAAAACGGTTTAGTTGAATAAAATTCAATCACTCCAACTAAAAATTTTCTAATATAGGCCGTCTTATGCAATAAAGGACAAACGATGGTTGGGTTCATCGGGAATAAAATCATCATATCTGGGAACTATTGATGTTATGGAAGTGATTACCAGTCATGCTCCGTTTTTAGAACAACTGATCCACTGGCCTACCGATGCTGAGCAGCTCCATCTTTTTGCTGGCCCTGGGCTTCGCTGGCCTTTAACGGTTGAACAGTTAATCCAGAGTGAGCAGACCGGATATGCCGGAATGTTAGTCGAAGGTGAACTATTATTAGGTTACTTTCAACTGAAGATGCGATCACCGGAAATTTGCCGGTTATGTCGGGTCATTATCCATCCTCGTTACCGGGGGCAACGGTTAGGACGAATGATGTTGGCGCATGCGATTTTAATTGCTCGCGATCACTATCATGCCAAACGGATCGAACTGGGCGTATATCAGCATAATTTACGAGCGATGAACCGGTATTTGTACTTTGGATTTCGTCCGATGAGTCAGAGTATGGTTCGAGGTCCTGGGCATCGAAATTGGATCGTGGTGGAAATGTACAAAATATTGGGAAAAACCTGTATTGATATACAGGTCTGATCAAGCGCACAATAAATACTATAACTAAGCATAATTGAACGAAAAGTGAGATACGTCGTGGATGATACGTCGCGCATCAATTCGGCTCCTCCCATCGTATTAATCCGTGGATTGATGGGTGATGCCTCATACTGGGATTATTTTAAGCAATTACTGGAACAACGCTTGCAGCGGAATGTCTATCTGCTTGATTTGACAACAGCTTTTGATCGTGATGAATCCGTGCATCTGGATGAATGGGTGGAGCGATTGCGCCAGCATCTCAATGAAGAGTTTGGTCATCGTCGTTGCCATTTGGTGAGCTTATCACTGGGAGCTGTGGTGGCTTTGAATTGGCAACAGCGTTTTCCAGATGAAGTCGCCAGTTGTACGTTCATTAATGCTGCATTTATTGATGGTCAGCAGCGCTGGCAACCTCAGCGTTGGTGGTTATTGATTAAGTTAGCCGTATTAACCTTGTGGCCCGGAAATCGTCCAGAACGATGGTTGCGGTGGTTATCGGCCTGGCCAACACTACATTCACCTTGGCCTGATGATAAAGAACCTCCTGTGAATGTCAGACGGTTAGTGGCTCAGTATCAGATTTTGCTCAAGGGTGTGGCTTTTAGTCAGCCGAGCGCACCTTGTCAGCTGCTGGTTTCGCGTCATGATCGGCTGGTGCACTGTTCTCATAGTTATCAGTTGGCCGAACGCTGGCAGTCGCCGTTGTTTCCACATTTAAGCGCGGGTCATGATCTGGCGTTGGATGATCCTCGGTGGGTGTGTGAAAAGATTACTGACTGGGTCATTCGCCACGATTCATAATGAATAAAATTATTTATTTTATGTAGAACATCTACACTCAAATCAATTAGTTTATTATATGATTGGTCAAAAAAGAGCCAATTATATAGGATGGTTTAATCATAATAAACGAAGGATGCGAGTGATGTTTCGACGTACAAAAATTGTAGCGACCTTAGGTCCGGCGACGGCCAGAGGGGATTGCCTTGAACAGATGATCCTGGCCGGAGTGAATATGGTTCGCTTAAACTTCTCCCACGGTGAACCCGAACTCCATAAGCAACAGGCCGCTCTAGTGCGGAATATTGCCGCTAAACACAATCTTCATGTCGCCATTTTAGGCGATCTACAGGGCCCTAAAATTCGGGTTTCAACCTTTAAAGAAAATTCCGTTCAATTGCAAGTTGGTCAACCTTTTTGTCTGGATGCCGATTTAGCCCGAGGTGAGGGGGATCAGCACCAGGTTGGTGTAGATTATAAAGCACTGGTTCAGGATGTGATCCCCGGAGACATTTTATTACTCGATGATGGGCGTATACAGCTGGAAGTGGAGCGCACCGAAGGGCATAAAGTCTGGACTCATGTCACGGTCGGGGGCGTGTTATCTAACAATAAAGGGATCAATAAAAAAGGGGGCGGATTGTCGGCGGCGGCCCTAACCGATAAAGATAAGCAGGACATTCATATCGCTGCCGATATTGGGGTGGATTATCTGGCGGTATCTTTTCCTCGTAATGGTGATGACATGCGGTATGCCCGCAGTTTAGCGGTGCAGGCGGGGATGGAAAACGTCAAATTGGTCGCGAAAGTTGAGCGGGCTGAAACGGTCGCTTCCGATGAAAATATGACCGATATTATTTTAGCTTCGGATGCCGTGATGGTGGCGCGGGGCGATCTGGGGGTTGAAATTGGCGATGCGGAGCTGGTGGGGGTTCAGAAACGACTGATTCGATTGACCCGACATTTTAATCGGGTCGTGATTACTGCAACGCAGATGATGGAATCGATGATCCATGCGCCGCTTCCTACGCGTGCTGAGACTATGGATGTCGCCAATGCCGTACTGGATGGAACCGATGCGGTCATGCTCTCGGGTGAAACTGCTGTGGGTGATTATCCGGTTGAAACTGTTAAAGCGATGGCCAATGTTTGTCTCGGGGCAGAAAAACATCCCAGTATTAATATCTCCAGCCATCGAGCCGATAGCCAGTTTACCGATATTAATGAAAGCATTGCGATGGCGACTATGTTTGCGGCCCATCATCAGAAAGGAATGAAAGCGATTATCACCTTAACCGAATCGGGGTCAACGGCACTGCTCTGTTCGCGGTTAAGTTCCGGTCTGCCTATTTTTGCCCTTTCAAGACATCCTTATACACTTAACCGTTGTGCGCTGTTTCGTGGCGTTTATCCGGTGTACTTTAAGGTGACCGGGGATATAAAAACAGTGATGGTGGCGGCATTATCTCAGCTCAAAGAACAGGGATTTTTACATCATGGTGATTTGGTGATGCTGACGCATGGAGATGAAACCGATATGACCGGAACCACCAACACTTGTAAGATCCTCAAAGTGGGTTAAGACGACTTACCAAGAGCCACCAGTGATAGCCGCTGGGAGCCAGATAATAAAGTCCGCCACAAGCGGCTATCAATACAACCGTTAGCCAAGGCTCGTTCCATTGGGTTATTTTTAACGCACTGCCAAATGAGCCTTTGAGCCGGGCTCCGGCCAAGTCGACACTATAGATTTCATCTAATAATAGATGAACGAGTGCTCCTATAAATAAAAATAGTCCACAGCCCCATGCAATCGCAGCCGTCATATTGAGGAGCCGATAGCCGATCACAATCGTGATCAGCGCAAAAAGCAGGTTGGCCAGCAGTGAATGAAGTATGCCTCGGTGGATGGTGAGACGGGCAAAAATTTGGCGTAGTGGAAAATAAATGATTAAAAAAGTACCGAGCCCAGCCAGCCATAACTGCCATATTTTCAGATAAGGATGTACTTTAATCACGACGATCACGGTAGCTAATCCGGACAGAAGCTGAAAAATGAGACGGATTGATTTGGAATGATCCGAGTCGATGTCCGGTAAAATTCCCCCAAGTGTTCCGGCAGCCCAGTACAATAGCGCTAGCTCGACGGAAAGCTGGTAGTGTACGAGCATGGCCGTAGTGAGCGCACCGCTCACTACGGCGGCAGCAATGGTATGCGTTTTAAAATCAGCCATGATACAACAGTAACTCACGGAAAACGGGAGCATTATTCTACGAAATTTGCTGGCAAATAGACATCTTAAGTGGAATTATGGGCCTGCTTATTGTGAATCATAAAAGAATCGCTATAATCTGCCCGGATCCAAATGATCAGGTGATCTTTTATCTTTTGATGCCGGTTAAAAGCCTTTCATTGACTTTTGTCAGGCTTATGATTAGAATTTCGCCTCTTTTTACTAGGCTATCTCTGATTTATGGGGAAATAGCTTACTGTACAGTAAAAATTAGCTAGCAAATGGTAATAAAATTATGAAACGTACTTTTCAACCTAGCGTACTGAAGCGTAAACGTTCACACGGTTTCCGCGCTCGTATGGCTACTAAAAATGGCCGTCAGGTTCTGGCTCGTCGCCGTGCCAAAGGTCGTGCGCGTCTGTCTGCCTAATCGTGGCATTACAGTCGTTCGGCAGGGAGTTACGTTTGTTAACTCCCGTGCATTTTAAGCGAGTATTTAATCAACCGATCCGTGTCGGTACACCTCAGCTTACCTTTCTGGCAGTTGCTAATGAGCTGTCACATCCTCGCCTTGGCTTAGCCATTTCTAAAAAAAGTGATAAGCGTGCTGTGGCTCGAAATCGGATCAAGCGGCATGTTCGGGAAAGTTTTCGGTTAAATCAACACCTGTTACCTCAGGTGGACATCGTGGTGATATCCAAACCGGGAGTTTCAAAGCTTGAAGATGCCGAATTGAACAGAATGATAGAAAAATCATGGCGACGATTGCAGCGCCGGTTCGCTGGCTGATGATTGCCCTCATTCGGGGGTATCAACTTTTCATTAGTCCTTTAATTGGACCTCGCTGTCGTTTTACGCCAACATGTTCGCAATATGCGATCGAAGCAATAAAAGTGCATGGTGTGATAAAAGGCGGTTGGTTTGCTCTCAAACGTCTATTAAAATGCCAGCCTTTACATCCTGGTGGTTACGATCCAGTGCCACCGGCTCATCAAACTAAAAGAGATTGACTAGACTATGGAATCTCAACGTAATTTACTGATAATCGGTCTGCTGTTTGTCAGCTTTCTGATCTACCAGCAGTGGAATATGGATAAAAATCCTAAGCCGGTAGCGACTGAACAAACTACAACTGCACAGGCAAATCAAAGTGATTTACCTCAAGGTTCAGGCAGTGTAAGCCCCTCTGCTGTTGACAGCAGTAATTCGGCTGCGGCATCGAAAGGACAGCTGATTACGCTTAAATCAGATGTTTTAGAGCTCACTATCAATACTGAAGGTGGTGATATCGTTCGCGCTGGTTTATTGGCTTATCCAAAAACCGAAAAAACGGATGCCCCGTTTGAACTACTCGATATTCATGGTGAACATCAATATTCGGCTCGTAGTGGCTTGATTGGTCCAAATGGCATCGACAACAAAGATGCGCGTCCGGTCTATCAGGTGAGTGCTAAAACATTCGAACTGGCGAAAGGTCAGGATAAGTTGACGGTTCCTCTGACGTATACCGATGCTAACGGCGTGGTGTATACCAAGCTGTTTGTCCTGAAAAAAGGCAGCTACGATGTCGGTGTCAGTTATCGCGTGAATAACCATTCGTCGGCCCCCATTTCGGTTCAGATGTTTGGTGAGCTTAAACAGAATACCAAAGAAGAGGGCGGACATTTAGGTCGTCCGAGTTATCGAGGTGGTGCTTACTCATCAGATAACACTCGCTACGATAAATATAGCTTCAGTGATATCAAAGATACCAACCTGAATGAAAAAACCAGCACTGGCTGGGTGGCCATGCTGGAACATTATTTTGCAGCGGCTTGGATCCCACCCCAACACAGTGAGAGCACTTTATATAGTAACTATAAAGACGGGTTTGCTCATATCGGATTCATTAGTGCAGCGAAAACGATTGCGGCCGGTCAGAGTGGTGAAATTAGTAGCTCGGCTTGGATTGGTCCGGAATTACAGGACAAAATGGCCGCTGTAGCACCGCATCTGGATTTGACTGTTGATTACGGTTGGTTATGGTTCATCTCTCAGCCCTTGTTTAAATTCCTGAAATTCTTGCATAGCATCGTAGGAAACTGGGGGGTAGCCATTATCCTGATCACTTTGATTGTGAAAGGGGTGATGTATCCGCTGACCCGTGCGCAGTATACCTCCATGGCAAAAATGCGGTTGCTGCAACCGAAGATGAAAGAACTGCGTGAGCGTTATGGCGATGATCGCCAGAAACAGTCTCAGGCGATGATGGAACTGTACAAGAAAGAAAAAGTGAATCCGCTGGGCGGGTGTTTCCCAATCGCGTTGCAGATGCCTATTTTCATTGCGTTGTACTGGGCTTTCTTAGGCAGTGTTGAACTACGCCATGCACCATTCTTCTTGTGGATCCATGACCTGTCTGCACAAGACCCTTACTACATTCTGCCGGTGTTGATGGGGATCAGTATGTTTATGATCCAGAAAATGTCACCGACGGCTGTCGCCGATCCAATGCAGCAGAAAATCATGCAGTTTATGCCAGTGGCGTTTACCGTATTCTTCCTGTTCTTCCCATCGGGTCTGGTTCTGTACTGGTTGGTTAGTAACTGTGTGACCTTAATTCAGCAGACTCTGATTTATCGTGAGTTGGAGAAAAAAGGTTTACATAGCCGCGATAAGAAAGAAAAGAAAAAGTAACTTAAGCGGCAAACGTTTACTTTAAAATCATCTAAAATGCCACAACTTAACGTGGCATTTTTTATGGATCAAATTTAGGAGAGATCATGCCAAATGTAGATACCATTGTTGCTCAGGCAACCGCCCCCGGTCGAGGGGGGGTCGGTATTGTGCGCGTTTCCGGACCGTTATCACGGCAGGTTGCTGAAACCCTGTTAGGACGCTGTCCTAAGCCGCGTTATGCCGATTATCTACCGTTTCATGATCTGGACGGGCAAGTGTTGGATCAAGGGATTGCACTGTTTTTTCAAGGACCTCACTCCTATACCGGCGAAGACGTCTTAGAGCTACAGGGCCATGGTGGCCCGGTGGTTATCGACTTATTAATTCAGCAGATCCTGCAAGTTGAAGGCATTCGGACCGCTCGGCCGGGTGAATTTACCGAACGCGCCTTTTTAAACGATAAGATCGATCTGGCTCAGGCGGAAGCGATTGCCGATCTGATTGAGGCCACCTCTGCGCAGGCTGCAAAAAGCGCATTGAAATCGATGCAGGGTGAGTTCTCAGCCAAAGTGACCGATCTTGTTGAACAGCTGATCCGATTGCGGATTTACGTGGAAGCGGCGATTGATTTTCCTGAAGAAGAAGTCGATTTTTTAGGGGATGGCAAAATTGCCAGTGAGCTGCATGGCGTGCAGCAACAGTTAGCATTAGTGCGTCAGGAAGCTGGGCAAGGTGCACTGTTGCGTGAGGGCATGAAAGTGGTGATCGCGGGTCGTCCGAATGCCGGCAAATCCAGCTTGCTGAACGCGTTGGCGGGTAAAGAATCGGCGATTGTCACCGATATTGCCGGAACCACCCGGGACGTATTGCGTGAATATATCCATTTAGATGGAATGCCACTGCATATTATTGATACAGCGGGTTTGCGCGAAAGCCCGGATAAAGTGGAACAGATTGGTATCGCTCGGGCTTGGGATGAAATTAATAGCGCAGATCGCGTGCTGCTGATGGTTGATAGTAGCGAAAGTGATGCTAAAGATCCCAGCCATATCTGGCCGGAATTTATCGCCCGTTTGCCCGAACATATGGGGCTGAGCGTGATCCGCAACAAAGCCGATCAAAGCGGTGAAAGCATTGGCCAACAGTTAGTGGGTGACATCCCGGTATTATCGTTGTCCGCTAAAACCGGAGAAGGGATCGAATTATTACGCTCTCATCTTAAACAGTGCATGGGATTTCAGGGATCCAATGAAGGTACTTTCATGGCGCGTCGTCGCCATCTGACTGCGTTAGATTTAGGATCGGAACATCTGGAAAATGCTCGGGTGCAACTTGAAGAATATCAGGCCGGTGAGCTGGTGGCCGAAGAACTGCGGCTTTGTCAAAGCGCTTTAAGTGAAATCACCGGTGAATTTACCAGTGATGACCTGTTAGGTCGCATTTTCTCAAGCTTTTGTATCGGCAAGTAAAATAGTCAAACGCATCCAACCAAATCAAAACAACATGATGATTTTAAAATAATTTTGTTTTATTGGGTGGGAAGTGATTTGAAGGGTTTTGTCGATTCTTGCGCCGCATGTGCTCCGAAGATAAATTCTGGAGCACATGCGGCGCACAAGATGAGAAAAACCTATGAGAATCAATATACAAAAGCGAGAACTAGATGACTGACTCGCCACTACTTCTTTAGCCCCATTAAAATACTGACGTTCATACTTTAACGGGGATAGCCCATCATTGGAACGATGCTGTCGTTTCGGGTTGTAAAGCATCTCAATATCCAAGCATAAAGACAATGGGAGGTCGTACCTAAACGCTGAGCCACGTTAGCAACAGAATGACCCGCAACCGTAACTTGTTTTACTGCTTCGATTTTGAATAAAATTTGCGCGGTCACCGCTTGAAGAAAGCAATTCGAGTCTCACGGCGTGTATAGCGCCCCCCTTTGAACTAATCGACTGATTGCTGTGCTCGATAGTGTTGCTGTTCGATAAGTAATGGCATCCCGTAACGCCCCTGCCGACTCTTGCCAAGATAGGGGGCTAACTTATTAAAAGTCTAAAAATAGCTAATTTACTTATGCCTAATAGCAACCAGGTGGGGATCAGTTAGCACGGAATAAACAGTGGGTGACGTAAAAGTTTTAATAAGTGGTAAATCAAGCTTGAATCTCGGCCAATTGATTATCGAGCAAACTCTGACAAAACGCTAAGGTATCAGCTTCGCATTGTTCGATGTCAACTTCATATTCAGCACAAATGGTTTCAATAATTGCATTAACAGTTTGTGGTTGTTCGAGCAGTTTCCAAATGCGGCTGCCGGTACCACTGATGCCAAAATAGCGACCGGATTCTGGCTCCATCATCACGGTATCTCCGTCCATATCGGTGAAAATCTGGTCTGGTTTACGCACAAGACGCTGAGTGAGGGTCAATGGTGACATGTATTGCTCCAAAATGAATAGTTCGTTGCTTAGATGATACCTAACCATTTTAAATGATAATAGCTGTTAACTCGTTTAAATGTTTTGATACGGATTTTCGTGACCCATTAGGAATTAAGTCATTATATTACAGTTAGCAGCTTTAATATTCTGCAAGTATTGGACTGGCTGACTCAATGGTCATAGCAGTATTATTTCTTGTGTTATATGAACAAGGATGTTACAAGAGGAAACAGCTGTAATCGTCACTAGCTGTCTGATTTAAAAGCCTCTATCAATTTCCAAGGGATAAATTATGAATTCACTACCTGAAGATATCATCGATGTTGATGCTAAGAAAGAATGCGGAAAATTAACTTATATTCCCCCCTCATTGTCGCATTTAACACACAAAAATATCGAGTCAAAAACCGGGCCGGCCAGCCAGGAAATTCCCCCCACGACCCCGACTCTGGGGCCAAGTTAAATAACCGCAAATTGAGTTTAGACGTTCAAGAGGCTGAAGGCGTCTCTAAGCAGCCGCAGTAATATGGCTTTAAAGAGCGTTCTCCACAAACTCAGCCGTTTTTTCGCCAAGGGAAAAGAGGCAATTGGCGTAATAAACTGACTGAACAGCAGGTTTCGCGCATTCTTCATGACTATGGAGAAATGATGCAACGCTTGGAGTATTGAGATTCAGTTGGGCAACCGTTGGTTGACCCTCGGCCAAGGAGTGAACTCACGATTCAAGTTGAGTGCAAAGGTGAGCTCATAACCCGTGTTCATTAGTGAAATTAAACGGCTGGTTCGATATCGTCAATCACATGGATTGATGAAGTGGTGCTATCTTTTACTCATATTGATGTATTTGCCAGAACCATATCATACTCTTCGGTAGTGTAATGATGTGGCTACTGATGTACGACGCAGTGATAACAGTCAAGAGTTGAGCGTTACGTAGGTTATATAGAATCGAACTTAGTTGCTTTGGAATTAATCGCTAAAGATAGTTAGTCCTAAAAGATATCTGCTAGATATATCTATTTTTAATTCATATGAAAATTCTTTTTAACGTCATTTCTATGTTTCCTCTTCAATCAAAAAACAAGAATGTGGTGATGGGTATGAAGGGGAAAATTTAAGTCAACATCTATTGATGGGGGCGTTTTATATGTGTGATGGTATATAAGGAAGATGAATGATTATAAATTTATATATCAGTAAGTGTCGCTGTTGGAAAAGGGGAAGACGCTTAGGTTAAACGCTTTATATTGATATAGGTTCATAATAGATTCATCGAAAAAATATTAACTTTTAAAAAATTTTTCTCCATGATGGATGTCTCAAATACTCTTAATGTCAGAGCCTTATAGAGTATAGATATAGGGATACTTCTTCTAATTTCACCATGTTTTGTTGTAAACCGAGCCCGGCCCCGTCCAGAATTTGAGGATATAAATATTGCTGCCGAAAGCTCATTGAAAATGATTCAATGCCAGAGTTTGTCTGTAGATAACCCCGATCGTTTGGGAATGCTGAATGAGTTCTACAACGGTGGCTTTTTCTGATTTTTTCCGTCTTTATCGGTTGTGCTAAATATCTACTACTTTCTGGATTAGCGACTATTCTTTTATTAGAGCATTGTGCGTAAGGATGAAACGATATGATGCAACTAGGACTGAAAAAAGTATTAGTGTTGTCGATTTTTCTTTTGGTTGCTATTTCTGTATCAGTAGCGAGTTTGATTTCTTATTTTGAACAGAAATCGTTACTGACTGAAGCGATTATGCATCAGGGAAAAAGTTATGTTCAGGGACGTAGTGATGTCATCAAAACTATGATCAATGAGAAAGTTGGCGGGATCGATAAACTGGCTAAACAGTTTAAAGATACCCCGCTGAAAGGCTCGATCGTAAATAGTGAGGCGGACATCATTAATCATACCTATTTTCTGGCCAATGCAATGAACTTAGGAAGTGCGGTGTTGGCGTTTGATAATGGGGATGGTTATTGGAACCAAGCGACTAAAACCTGGGTGAATCATAAATATGAAGGGGATGTGACGCAACGGCCTTGGTATCAGGCCGCCATCAATAGTAATGATGTGATTGTGACTAACCCTTATCTGGGAACGGATGGGGTGTATTGGATCACTATTATTGAGAAAATCGCTGGTGGCACGATCTCGGTCGATATGGACCTTTCTTTTTTAAATTCGATGGTAAAACCTTCTGCGAATTTGCCCGGTTCCATCGCACTGATTTTAAATGCCGATGGTTTGTTATTGGCATCTTCCTCTGATGTGGCTAAAGCCAGTGAAAATTCGCTCAACTATCCATGGCTTAAGGATGCTGCGACCGAAGCTTTGAGTAAGGAGGATGCCGTTATTGATTACCGGTTAAACGGGGTTGATAAAATTCTTTTTTCTCATCGTATTAAAGTTGGAGATAAATACTGGTTTTATGCCATCGGGATGAATCGGGAGATTGCATTTGCCCCATTGACGAAAGCGCGGAACATGGCGATAGCGGTATCGCTTATCGCCACTGTTGTGAGTCTTATTATCGCATTCTTGCTTACTAAATGGCTTTATCGGCCGATTGTTTCACTGCGGGAGATGATCACCGGTCTGTCGAGTGGTAATGGTGATTTAACTCAGCGCCTGCAGGTGAATAACCATGATGATATTGGCCAAATATCCATGGGGATTAATACCTTCATTGAAAGCTTGCAGAGTCTGATGTTAGAAGTTAAAGGTGCCAGTGATTATTTACAGAGTAACGTGGTGCAATTACGAAAACAGGCTCAACAGAATCGAAGTATTCTGCAGCAGCACCAGAGTGAAACCGAACAGGTTGCAACGGCGATCGAACAGATGGATGCGACGGCGAATTCGATGGCAACCGATGCCGCTAATACCGCTGAATTAACGGATCAGGCTAATCAGACTAGTCAGGATTCGCTCTCTATTGTAAATCGTTCACAGCAGAATATGTCGGCATTAATTGCGGATGTTCAAAATGCGTCGGATGACGTGCAGAAAATGGATAATCAAACGCAAAGTATTAGCTCGATTTTAAGTGTTATCGGAGCGATTGCGGAACAGACGAATTTACTGGCGCTTAATGCCGCGATTGAGGCGGCTCGGGCAGGGGAACAAGGCCGAGGTTTTGCGGTGGTTGCCGATGAAGTTCGATCATTAGCGAGCCGGACCAAAGATAGTACTCAGGAAATTGAAGGGTCGATTGAAGATCTGGTTCAGGGGTGTCGACAGGTCGTGCAGTCAATGGATGATACGAAATCTCGATGTCAGGATGCTGCATCTGGTTCAGATGCGGTAGCTGAAAGTCTGAATGCGCTGACGAGCTTTGTGAATCAAATTAATAGTCTCAGTACCCAAATCGCAACGGCAGCCGAAGAACAGAGCGGTGTAACTAAAGAGATTAGTCGTAACATGAATGCGATCAGTGATATCGTCGGTGAGCTTGGGAACAATGGTCAGAAAGTACTGAGTGATGCTGAAGATATTGAGCGGATCAATAATCAGCTGATTTCGATTGTGGGTCGCTTTAAGTTATAACGGCTTTATTGTCAGGCCCTTTTTGAGCAAAGGGCCTGATGAATTAAAATTTGAGACTCATCGAAACCCCATAGGTGGCCCCGATATCTTCCATTAGTCCCCATGGTGCATTTCGGCCTGAAGGGGAAATTGTTTTAATGCTCCCTTTATTCATGGTTGAATAATGGCGATCGGTTATATTTTCTCCGAAAGCGGTTAATGTGATATCCGGTGTGATGTCATAAGCGACGGTCATATTAATGGTGGTGAAATTTCCAACGGAATAATCATTACTCATATATGAAGCGACATGCAGTACGTTGATGTGTGTCTGTAAGGCATGATGGCGCCAACCGAGGCGTGCATTATATTTATTATTGGGAAAATCCGACGTATCGTTGGTCGAATTATCAGATAAATAACTCCAGCCTAGTTCATAGTTTAAATGGTTGTCATTTTTAAGCTGGAAGCGTCCTTTTAGGGTTAATTCGAGCCCTTTACGAATGACGGTTGGAGCCAGTGTATAGATGGAAATAGAATTAGGGGTACCATCATCATCAACGACACTGATTGAACCATCGGTGACTTTTCGATTTTTAATGTAGTAGAAAAAAGGAGTCACCGAGAGTTGTAATGCAGGACTAAAGTGAGCCCGAGCCCCTAATTCAAAGCGATGACGGCGTTCTGCTGAAAGTGAGGTATCGTTTCTGGTGGTTAATGAATCCGGTGTTGGTGTGTAGTTAAAGGAATAACGGGCACTGAAGCGGTAAGTGGGATTCATTTGCCAGGCGGTTCCAATGGATGCTAGATAGGCATCGTCAGTCCATTCACCCTCGGCCATTTTTATTCGGGTACTGTCTTCAAGATATTTAGTTCCACTGTGAATGATTTTTTTCTTGTCCATTCGTAGTGCTCCATCAATCACCCATTGTTCAGTTAGCTGATATTCGTCACTGAGTGATGCACCATAAACGTGTTCCTGATTCGGGGCCGTACGACCTTCGCTAAGTTGGTACCATTCCACACTCTGTAAGCCTATTTTAAAAATGTTATCGCCATACATTAGGGTGTGAGAAAGTGTCCATTCTTTCGCCCAATCTTTACCTTTGCTTCCGGAGACGGTTGCCGGATCGCTATAGGTGTAATAAGCGTATTGAGTCCCGGTGGCTCGGCTGTAACCTAGAGTTATGGCGGTTGTCTGATGGTCATTCCAGTGATACCGGGTATTGATCGCCGTGACATAAGTATCCATCGGGGCATAACGCCAAATATTGCTGCTAAGTTCGCCTTTGGGGGTGGTATTCCGATTGGGGGGAACGCCCTCGTAAATCCCGACCGAGCGCTGAATATCTCGAGATCCTTTGTTGATAAATAATGAGCCATCTATTGAAAAGCGTTGCGCCTGATAGGCTCCGTTGAGCAGATAGGTATTAAATTGATAGCCGTTGTTCCAGTGAGATTTCCCATTGCTGGTGCTATGTTGGTAACCGGCACCGACGGTGAGTTTTTTATCTAAAAAATCTTGGTTGGTGAAACCATGAACTTTCCAAGTATCGTAAGACGCATAGCTGGAACTTATCTCAGAAGAATGGTTCGCATCCGGTTTTTTCTTTCTGGTTTTTATTAAGATAAATCCCTGATTGGGGGTTCCGGCATTGGCTGAGCCGAATCCCATGAGAGGGCTAATGGTAATGACGGATGAATCACGTAGAAATTCGATTGATTCAACGGATTCCGGAGGGATATCCCCCAAAACTCGTTGAGCGGTTGTTGGGGTTAAATATACGCCATCGAGAATGATACTGACATTATCCCCTCGGTTATAACTGAAGTTATGAACCCTGGCGCCTTGGCGTCGGATAGAAAAACCGAGGCTGTTTTCAATAAGGTCCATGATATCTCGGGGATGAATTTCTTCAATATCTTCTCGGGTTAAAACTTGGGTTGCTTCAACACTTTGCGGCAGAGAAAAACGACTCGAAGGGGGTTCATAATTTGTATTTTCATTATGGGCCGAAACCACCATTTTATTGAGTTGGCTAACCTCTTCGGCTTGTGTCACGTGATAAGAAGAGAGTGTTAATATAGGGATTATTATTATCGGTTTAGAATAATTCGATATTTTAAATATATTGAAAACATCCATATTATAATTCCTCACAGAAAGATAGATATTGATAACGTCTGTATTTTTAGTTTGTATTTATAAACCTTCCGAAATGAGTATCAGCAAGGGATATGCCATCCAATATTTAAATAATGGATGATATTTATTTTGTTGAAATTTAAAGGTTTTATTTTAATTGTACATCTGTGTTAATTTCAGTGAATTAGATATAACTGGGTTATGTACATGAAGGTAAAAAGTTCGATAACAATGTACATAAATATGAGTTGAATATAGATTATTAAATAATTACTTAAAATAAAAAAGAATACATTAACGAGAGTTAGTTTAAAGGACACGAATAGAATTGATAATTTTAAATTATCATGATGATTTAATAAATAGCAGTTGGAATGAAATTGCTCATGAACTAGCGAGGGTTAGTTGATTGAATTTAAATTTCCCGTATGCAGTTGCCCCTGTTCCATTTGTAGAACGCGATCTGCAATTTTTTGGGCCAGAGCTAGATCATGCGTAATGAACAGCATGGAAAATCCACGGCTGTTCTGTAATCCTTTCAAAAGCCGGATCACATTGGCTTGCGTTGATGGATCTAGAGCCGAAGTGATTTCATCTGCAATTAAGAGGCTCGGTTGCATGACCATGGCTCTGGCAATGGCTACTCGTTGCAGTTGACCGCCGCTTAGCATAAAACAGCGACAATTTAAAAACAGCGAGTCAGAGGCTAATCCCACCTGTTCTAAGGCCCGTTTGACTTGATCTAATTGCCATGTTTTATGGCCGATGTGATTAATCAGCAAGGGTTCGGTCACGACCTGCTGAACAGTCAGCCGCTCATTTATAGCGGATTTAGGATCTTGAAAAACAAGCTGTAATCCTCCCAAACGAGTTGTTTCACTGTTGCCGGAAAGCGGGTGATGATTAAAGGTGATGTGGCCATTATCCGCTTGGGATAATCCACTAATAATTGAGGCTAAGGTACTTTTTCCGGAACCGGATTGACCGACCAGTGCGACAACTTCACCGGCATAGATGTCCAGATTACACTGTTGACAGACCTGGACCCGGTTTGGTTGATAAAACGTTTTATTAATCTCGCGTGCTTGTAGACGCACAATTTGCCCTCCCCGCGAACAGATAACTTGATGGGTTGCTGAAAGTCGTCTCATTTTGGGAGGATGCAGCGCACAGGCGGGGTGGGTTTGATTACAGCGAAAACGAAACGGGCATCCCTGTTCATCTCTTTCTGCTGATTCCGGGATCCCCCATAAATCTCGATAGCGTGATAGATAGGGAGATGAACTCAGTAAGCCCCGGGTATAAGGATGTTGGGGATGAGTGAGTAATTCATCGCGTAATCCTTTTTCAATGATCATCCCGGCATACATCACCATGATTTGCTGACATAACGTGAGGATGAGTTGCAGATCATGGGAGATGATGAGCATCCCCAGTCCTGCCTGTTGCAACTGCTGCAACAACGTTATGATTTCAGTTTTGGATTGTGGATCCAAAGAGGCGGTGGGTTCATCGATAATCAGATATTCCGGTTCACAGAGTAATGCCATCGCGATTAATACTTTTTGTCGCATACCTCCTGAGAGTTGGTGAGGATAGGCCGCTTGCCACTGCGGATGCAGTCCGGTCCGGGATAAAATCGTATCGATACGCTGTTGCCTTTGTTCGGTAGAAAGCTGGGAAGCATGGCTGGTTAAGCATTCCATGAGTTGTGCATGGATGGTGAGTAGTGGGTTGAGTACATCGTTGCTGTTTTGAAAGACCAGTGCAATCCGAGACCAGCGAACCTGTTGATTTAACATCACATCGTTCATGGCTAGCAATTCCATCTCATCAAGCATGACGGTTCCCTGATATTGGGCGTGCTGGTTTTTAATCCCTAACAAGGTATGGGCCAGAGAGGTTTTGCCGCATCCAGATTCACCGATCAGACCAATATTTTCACCGGTTTGCAAAGTGAAGCTAATGTTCTTCACCGCGGTAATATGCTGTTGAGGATAACGGACGGTCAGTGCCTTGATGGTTAATGAAGAAGCCTGATTCATCGTCGGTATCCTGGCGTATGGCAGATCCCTTTCGGATCCATTAATGCTTCAAGATGGCGACTCAGTAAGGTTATCGCCATAACGAGTGAGGCAATGGCGACTAAGGGGGGAAGGACCCACCATTTCCAGAATGGTGTGAAAATCAATCCGTCGAAGGCCATTGCGCTGTTGAGCAACATGCCCCAGCTATGTGCATTGGGATCGCCGAGACCCAGAAGGGATAATCCGGCTTCCGCAATGATGGCGTGGTTTAATTGTCCGGTAAAACTAAGAATACACAGAGGATAAATTTCCGGTAAAAAATGCTGTTTAAGCAGGTATGGAAAATGAGCTCCGTAGCTTTGGGCTAGCCAAATATAAGGTTGTTGCTTTAAGGCCAGAACTTTGGCTCGTAAGATCCGGGCCGGGTGAGCCCAGGAAAAAAGCAACAAGACCAACACAATATTCAAGGTACTGGGGGAGAAAAAAGAAGCGCATACAATCAGCGTGGGAAGCCGAGGTAAAGCCATCACAATATCGGTAACTCGCATTAAGAGGCGATCTATTTGACCTCCCATGTAGGCAGACAAAGTGCCAATCCCGGTTCCCATCAGACAGGCTAATAATGCAGTCAACAGGCCGATGGCTAGACTGTTGCGGGTCCCTCGACACATCAGACTGAAAATATCGATCCCAAGATCATCGGTTCCCAGCCAGTGTTGGAGACTTGGAGCGGCCAGAGCTTCCTGACTGGGTAATAAAGCATGTGGTGGCGCGATTTGGTCGGCAAACACGGCGATAAACATAAAAGCCACTATAACTAGCAGGGGGAAGAGTAATGGCAGATGCCATTGGATTTTTTCCCGGTAGATGGATAAGGCCGTCATAGTGAGATCCTTGGGTCTAATTTTTTATAAATCAGATCCGAGAGCAGATTCATGGTCAGAATCGATACGGAAATAAAAATGAAAATTCCTTGTAGTAGCACGTAATCTCGATTGCTGATGGCGCTGCCCATTAAGGTTCCGACGCCGGGATAGGCAAAAATATTTTCTACGATGATGGCCCCACTGAATAGACTGCCCAATGACATAAAAATGCGGGTAATGATGGGGAGCATTGCGTTGCGCAGTGCATGACGATACAAAATGGCCCGTGATTTGAGTCCTTTCGCTCGGGCGGTGGTGATGTAATCTTTGGCCAGTATCGTCAGCATGCTATTTCGGGCCAGTAGATAGAAACGGCCTAATTTAGAAAACGTTAAAGTCAGCAGTGGCAGCGTGGCATAGTAAAGAATATTGATCAGGTGATAAAACCAATGATGGTTATGTGAAAAAGGGGTTTGACTACCGGCCATTGGAAACCAGTGCAGATAAATTGAAAACAGGCATAACAGGATAAGTCCAATGACGAAGGAGGGAATTTCAGACCATAAAATAATGATCGGATATAACCATTGGTCGATATAACGATTTCGATTCCAGGCCGAAAAAGCTCCCAGCAGTGTGCCTAATGCACTACTGAGTAATAATGAGCCGAGAACCATCAGCAAGGTCCAAGGCAGACGTTGCATAATGAGCGTGGAGACTTTTTCTTTATAGGCAAGACTATATCCCATATCACCGTGAACTAACTTCCACAGATATCCAACGAGTTGAGAGGCGAGAGGCTGATCCAGATTGTAATAATGTTTCAGATACAGGAGCTGTTCCTGAGTCATATTATCGGAGTATGCCTGATCAAACACATCTTCTTCACTGCTGAAAGGATCTCCGGGCATCAACCGAGGGAGCATAAAATTAATCAGCACTATGACGGACAGAGTGATGAGATAATGACGGCCGCGTTGCCCGGCAATAGCTAAATGTTTCATTGCGGCATATCCAGAAAAGAAATTTTATAGTAGTCGGTCATACTTCGGGCCCGATCGGCTCGAAAGCGCCAGCCGTTAAAATGAGCCGGACGATATACGTAATGCTCATTTTCCGTAAACAGGATCAATTGGGGAATTTGCTGAGCGATAATACGTTCCATCTCAAAGATAATTTGCTTTCTTTTTTGGGGATCCAGTTCGTAAAGTTGCTGCTGTCCTAATCGATGCAGTTCCGGATTGTAATAACCCCCGAGGACTTTGGCCGGTTTGGCGGCGCCAAAAGAAGTGCGCAAATAGTCAGGATCACCCCCAAAACCGCTTTTAAACAGGGCCAGGTCGTAATCTTGCTTATGCAGAAGTTCGAGTCGGCTTTTACTGTCGACACTCCGGATCTGCAGATGAATCCCAATGGGGTCAAGCATCGCTTTGATGAGCTTGGCGATTTTGACCTCATTCATCTGATTGCGGGCAATAATGTTGAATGTATATTGTTTGCCATTGAGTAATTTTTTGGCTTGGGTGGGATCGTATGCATGTTGGGGTGCCTGCGGATTGAAATAGGGATGGTGTTGAGGAACGATGGTATCGCGGCCTACTTCTGCGGAGCCCCGGGCTATTTTAGCAACGAGTTCTTGGCGGTTGATGCCATAGGCAAATGCTTGTCGGATTGTGGGGTCGTTTAAGGCGGGTTGATGTTGGACATTGAATACAATCCGGCATCCTAAGTGACTTTGAATCCGTTGAATTTTAAATTCAGGGCTTTGATAGTGGGCCAATAGATCCGGGGCTACCGATATGATATCGATATCGTTATTTTCAAATGCCAGCACCGGGTCACTGACGGGGACCCATTCCAGAACTTTGATTTTAGGTTTGGGTCCCCAGAAGGTAGGATTGGCGATTAAACGATAAGTGCCTTGTGCCGGATGAAATTCCTGGAGTTGATAAGGGCCTGTTCCTATACTCGCCTGCTTCGCCGATAATCGTTGTGGATCACTGACCGCAGCCCAAATATGTTGTGGGATCATGGGAATTGCCCCTAGTTTTTCCAAATAAGTGGCACTGGGCTGATTGACCGTGACCGAAACTGTTAGCGGATCGATTAAATGAGC
The DNA here is from genome assembly GCF_046054165.1 of Celerinatantimonas marina. Taxonomy (NCBI): domain Bacteria; kingdom Pseudomonadati; phylum Pseudomonadota; class Gammaproteobacteria; family Celerinatantimonadaceae; genus Celerinatantimonas; species Celerinatantimonas marina. Next base: position 87,254 of record NZ_JBFNXK010000012.1, read on the forward strand.
TTCGGTAATAATATATTGATTATCAACGACTAAATCATTGTATAGCGGGGCATGAAGCCGATAATAGTCGAAGCTGAATAACACATCTTGTCCGGTAAAAGCGTGGCCATCATGCCATTTCACGCCGGAGCGCAGATAAAAAATATAAGTGCGTCCATCACTGGACTGATACCAGCGTTTAGCTAGCCAGGGAATGAGCCCGTGTTCGTCGTGTTCAAGCAGGCTGTCAAAAATGAGTTCGGCTTGTTTGGCTCCTCCCTTAGCCAACCCTCCAAAGGGGGAGGGCGCTCCGATATTTCCACCTCGGAAGCGTAAGATGGTTTCATGTGAAACAGCGGCTGGTGGTTGCGTATTCCGTTCATTGACCGCATGGATAATCAGGATATAGATAATGAGCAATCCCAGAACAAGGAGACCTAAGAATAGCCGCTGGCGACTATTTTTGAGGGGCAATAAGGGAATACGCATGCTTTACTCCTTTATTTTTCTGTCGGGACGAAACAAAACGCAATTTCGTCAAACAGTGGACATTTTCCTCGGCAATGCATTTTCCCGACGCAGGTCCGGCTGCAGGTTAACGACAGTTGCTGTTTTCGATATTCGGCGAATTTAGTGGTCCAGATCTCTGCAAAACTAAATTGGTTAAGATCCCACCCATATTGACCTTTGTTCGCAAATGAACAGGGCCTGACTTCCAGTTTTTCATCGACATAAACCGAGAAAAAACCGCATTCACAGGCGTCGACCGTCTGGGGATCGATCTGCCCGTGATGCAGTAACAACGGCACAGCACAGGCATCGAATCCAAGAGCCAGATGACTTTGGTGGGTGGCTACAGCATCCAGAAAACGGGTGAGTCGATCACTGCCGAAAGTGAGAATGCCGTCAGCATTGGAGCGTCCCTGGGGTTTTCGTGTTAAGAAGACAATGCTGGATAGTCCGGAGAGTAAGTCGTCATACTGGCCTTCTGCGATAGCAATGGCCTCCGACAAGGTATATTCATCCAGAATATAATGTAAGTTGGTGCGAATGCCTTGTTGGGTCAGTAGGGTTACTCGCTGCGGGTGAAATTCGCTAAGACCCATGGCAGAAAGTGCCAGTGCGCTGACTTTTCCAGAGAGCTGTTTCGCTAACGCTGCGGTGAGTTGCTCACCATTTGTCGTGAAGTTTGCAATAATCCCTTTGGCGTGGGTGACGTCTAGAATGTCCAGTAACTGAGGATGTTCAAGAGGTTCTCCTCCCCCTAGCGCCACCTGAAAAGGAGGCCCCCATTGCGGGCTGGTCAGCTGTTCCAATAGGAATGTGTACTGCTCAAGGCTCATGAGTGCGCCGCTGGGGGTACTGTCCCGATAACAGAAATCGCAGCCTTTACTGCATCGGTTAGAAATAGAAATATCCACGAGTTCCGGCCAAGGAGCCTGCAAAGGATCCAAATGAGCCGCGCTGCCCCAGCGGGCGGTTAATCCCGTATTGGGATCGCCGACAAAGTGATATCCCATGCTGTGTCGGCGTAGCAGCGGTAATCGGGATGTGGGCTGAAAGTTAGGTTGTATTGATGCCATAATCGACCACTTAGTGAATCATGAAATGAGAGATATCGAGCGGTTCGGTGATAGTTTCCCCGTTCCGGATCCGATTTCGTAATGTCAGTAGTCCGTTATCCAGCGCTTCTAAAATAGCGATGTTGCGTCGTTCCCGGTTCTCGGTGGCAATGACATCGGCAATTCCCCCATTTTTAATGACAATTCGGTAGGTTCCGGTGAGTGCCAGCAACGGATCATGGGTGGCGATAAATACGATTTTTTCCTGATCGACCAGAAGTTCAATGGCTCGTTTTCGGTCGACCCCGGCATTTTCGATTTCATCGATCAGAATGATGGGAGAACGGCTGAGTAAAGCCGTATCCGCAATCATCAGGGCTCGGGATTGACCACCACTTAATTGGGTGATGGATGTCTGCGGGGTAAATTGTTCCCCGGTGAGCTGGTTAGCGCATTCAATGATGTTGTGAACGACTTCCTGAGGATGGGCGACCATCCGGCTTCGGGCATGGGCGGTTATAAAATCAATAACACTCAGGTCGACGACAAAGTTCATGTTCTGAGAGATCTGGGCTACCAATTTATCTTCAAGGTTAAAACGTTCCGATGCGGCCGGAGTGGTATGGTTCAGTAAAATCTGGCGCTTGGATGGGGTATCTCGTTGTGCCAGACATTCGATATCGGCTAGTAATCGGCTTTTTCCTGAGCCGGTGGGGCCGACTAACGAGGCGATCTCTCCGGGGCGGAGTGTCAGAGAAAAATGTTCTTTTTTTTGAGATTTATTCTGTCCTCCCATAATGGTCAGGGCTTGCAGATGGCGATTTTCTTTTCTTTGCGTTTCGTTCATACGCCGGATTAATGCTTCCAGATAATCTAGAATTTGCTGACGTTCCATCCCCTGTTCTAGTAGATGATCCGGATTCAGTGTTTTAATCCATTGTTGCAGGGTCATTTCTCCTTTGGATGTTGAGGAATGTTGGTCTAGCGTATTAAAGAAATCCTGGGTATATGGATAATGTTCGATGAATTCAGCCAACGGCTGATCGGCAATAGATAGGCTCATGCAGTGACCTCTTTAAATTTCATTCTTCTACCGACAGAGAATTTATCGCCAATCAGGGTGGTGCCGGTGCAGTAACTGCAAATGGCGGCAGGCATTGGAAAGCGTAACTGTTCTCCGGCGACTTTTTCAGTGACACTCGCGTCTTTGAGTACCCGGCTCAGATCGAAAGCCCCTTGTCCGGTAATGCCATTAATGAAAAAGAGTTGGGCTTTAGGATTGGCGAGTTTGACATTAAAGGCGAAGACTTCGCGTTCGGCTTGGGAGACGATATCGCCTTTGGCAATCACGACCACATCCGCTAGTTTGAGCAGTGGGCCTATTTTTTTAGGGGTGTTAATTCCTGCGAGATTATCGACCACACTGATCGATAGAACATGTTCTATGTGGGGAGAGCAGCGATTACAAAGACCGGCACTTTCGGTAATGAGCATATCTAACCCCTGTTGCTGTCCCCAGTCGAAACAGTGATCGATATTACTGACGAAATAGTGATCGGGGCAGAGCGCACCGGAAATTCCAACCTGAACCGGAATTCCGGCATCACGATAGATGATGTCATCACTGGTGGATAAGGCATCGAATTTAATAACGCCAATTTTCAGCTCAGATTTTAGGTGCTCCAGTGTTTTAATAATAACGGATGTTTTTCCGGCTGATGGGGGACCGGCAAATGTAACTAACTTCATAATAACTATCCTTAATAAGGTATTAAGCGATATCCGGATTTTTTTGAATTTTGAAAGGTAATTCAGTAATTCCAAAGCCTTCGATTTTGTCCAGTTTGTTATGAAAGAAATATTCTCCGAAGATATATTTAAGAAGTTCTTCATCATCCATCGCGGAAAAGTCATAATCACTGATGGGACGATTAAACATCTTCATATCCCGACCTTTACTAAAGGTAAATAATTTGTAGTGAATATTGCCAGCAGGTTTTTGGACGATTTCACCATGCTCAAGTAAATTCTCAACCAACATGTTAAACATCCGACTTTCCTGATGTTCTTTACTATAGTCACAAAATAACTGCTTAAATTTTTCTGCGGTATCTTGATGAACCGTCACAATATAACTGACGGAACTACTGTTCGTCACAAAGTCGAGTCTTATCTTCATAAACTTAAATCCAGTCGATTAATGTACAATGAGATTTAGTATCAATGCATTGATTTAGCAATCACTGTGCCAGTCATAGGTTATTAATAAAAATCAATTAATATCAATACGTTATGAATGTTCATTTGTTTTTTTATAAATTAATCAACTTAATATCTTGTTCATGGCTGTTAATTAAAATGATCAATGTTCCAAATTGTACAGTTGTAAGTTAATTAAAGGGTATGATGTATTTAGCTGTTGATCTTATATAGATAAAGTGAAAGGATAGAATAAAGTTAATACTTAAACAGATAGAACTGTTTAGGATGTAATGGTTGCCGTGAGTAAGATTGATAGCATGATCAACACCATTAAATTATTCATTTTATCGAATGGATTTCATTTCCTAAAATAGAAAAACTATCGCTATTAAAATCTTTTTATAAAGATATATTTTAATGGTTTACATTTTTTAAATATATTTTAAATGGCATATTAACCTTTATTTGAAATACTATTTTTATAAATTTATGGTTTGGATATTCATCATGAAATGATTGAAATTTGAATCTTTGATGTGTGCGCCTATGAGCAGAGTTATGAGATTTTGTACCTGAAAGAACAGAATTAATGGCTTTTTTAGTGGGGTGTGATGCTATGCATATCAGAGATATAAAAACTTAACTTTATAATATTAAAAAGGAAATTAAATAGATAAATATTAACTTTATTTAATTGGCATAGCTCCTGCTCTAGTGAGAGTGAATAAATTTGAACAGAGCTGACTTTAGAAAACTGAATGTACTATTAAGGAGATCCAGGCTATGCCAATGGTTCTATTAAATTGTGATAAAGATATTCCAGAGCGACAGAAGCATGTTTATCTGAAAGCACCGGAAGAAAGTACCAAAGAATATTTACCCATTGCCAATGTCGCCACCATCCCGGGTTCGTTATCCGAAAGGGGCTGTGCCTTCTGTGGCGCTAAATTGGTGATCGGGGGGGCCGTCAAAGATGCTATCCAGATGATTCATGGCCCGGTCGGGTGTTCTTATGACACTTGGCATACGAAGCGTTATCCCAGTGATAATGGACATATCCCACTGAAATACGTGTGGTCTACTGATATGAAAGAAACCCACATCGTCTTCGGTGGTGAAAAGCGTCTTGAAAAAAGTATTCATGAAGCTTTTGATGCCATGCCTGAATTAAAAAGTATGTTTTTGTATACCACATGTCCCACGGCATTGATTGGTGACGATGTTCGAGCTGTGGCGAAGAAGGTGATGCAAGACCGTCCAGATGTCGATATTTTTACGGTGGAATGCCCGGGATTTTCTGGGGTGAGTCAGTCGAAAGGACACCATGTGCTGAATATCGGCTGGGTCGATGAAAAAGTCGGTGGAGTTGAACCTGAAATTACCAGTCCTTATACCATTAATTTGATTGGGGATTACAACATCCAAGGGGATAGTACCCTGTTGGAACAATATTGGAAAAAACTTGGGATTCAGGTGATTTCGCATTTTACCGGGAATGCTTCCTATGATGCATTACGGGGGATGCACCGAGCGCAATTGAACGTGGTGAACTGTGCCCGTTCTGCGGGTTATATTGCCAATGAACTTAAAAAACGTTACGGGATCCCTCGTCTGGATATCGATACTTGGGGATTTAGCTATATGGCTGAAGGGATCCGTAAAGTTTGCGCCTTTTTTGGGATTGAAGAACGCGGTGAAGCGTTAATTGCCGAAGAAGAAGCTAAATGGAAACCTCAGTTAGACTGGTATAAAGAGCGCCTGAAAGGGAAAAAAATGGCGATCTGGACTGGGGGACCGCGGTTGTGGCACTGGACCAAATCGGTTGAGGACGATATGGGCGTGGAAGTCGTTGCGATGTCTTCAAAATTTGGTCACGAAGAAGATTTTGAAAAAGTGGTCGCTCGGGGGCGTGAAGGGACATATTACCTGGATGATGCCAATGAGCTGGAATTTTTCGAAATTATTGATCTGGTGAATCCAGATATTATTTTTACCGGACCTCGCGTTGGTGAATTAGTGAAAAAACTCCATATTCCATATATTAATGGCCATGCCTATCACAATGGCCCTTATATGGGATTTGAGGGGTTCGTGAATATGGCCCGGGATATTTATAATGCGACACAATGTCCTGTTCATAAATTAGCATCCATTGATATCAGAGAACCATCCACAGCATTACTCGAGGAGGCCATATAATGGAAACCCGAGTTGATGAATTATTTAATTTTATTCAAAAAAATTGTTTGTGGCAGTTTTTTTCCAGAACATGGGATAGAGAGGAAAACATTAATAATATTTTGGCCCAAGCGGAACAAATATTATTAGGTTTAGAAGTTAAAGTCGAAACGCCTTCTGAACGCTGTTTTTCAGCTGATGCCAGAAGTTTAGTCTCAGATTTTCGTCATTACTTTCCTTGGATAAAAGACGTCAATGCTGAAGAAATAAAATCCATGTTCAGTGAACTGAAAGATAGATTAATAGATATTACGATCACGCATTCACGAAATCGTGAATTAAATAACAAATTATATTAATCCATTGGATTGCTCGGATAATAAGGACAAGATGATGACTTGTGAAATCGCAGACAAATCAGCTGCCGAAGTCAAGGTAATGAAAAAAGATCGGGCTGGTATTATTAATCCAATGTTGGATTGTCAGCCTGCCGGCGCTCAATTTGCAATGGTCGGGATTAAAGATTGTATTCCATTGGTTCATGGGGGGCAGGGATGCTGTATGTTTGTGCGGCTGCTGCTGGCGCAACATTTTAAAGAAAATTTTGATATTGCATCGACCTCGTTACATGAAGATTCTGCTGTATTCGGGGGCAGTAAACGTGTTGAAAGCGGGATTATGATCTTGGCGAAACGCTATCCTCAGCTGCGGATTATTCCCATTATTACCACGTGCTCTACCGAAGTGATTGGAGATGATATTGAAGGGTGTATTCGTAACTGTAATAAAGCCTTAAAAGAAGAATTTCCTGATCGTGAAATTCATTTAGTGGCTGTGCATACCCCGAGTTTTAAAGGCAGTCATGTCAGTGGTTATAAAGAAGCTGTGCTGGCTGTTGTAAAAGCATTAGCCAAAAAAGGGACTCCGACTAATAAAATTAATTTCTTTACCGGATGGGTTAATCCAGGTGATGTTGAAATGTTTAAAGACTATATGCAGCAGATGGATGTTGAGGCATCTATTTTAATGGATACGACTAGTTTTGAATCACCGATGTTACCGGATAAATCAATTCATACTCATGGGAGTACGACGGTTGAAGAATTACAAAATACAGCGAATGCGCTCGCAAGTATTAGTCTAGCGCGCTATGAAAGTGATGATGCCGCTAAATTTTTGGAAGAAGATTTTGGTGTTCAGGGTATTTATGCCAAAACGCCATATGGTATTCATAATACCGATTTGTTATTGCAACAAATTAGTAGTTTAACCGGTAAACCAATTCCGGAATCACTCGTTATCGAACGAGGACTCGCATTAGATTCGATGGCTGATATTTCTCATATGTTTCTGGCGAATAAACGAGTCGCTATTTTTGGTCATGCAGATCAGGTATTTGGTTTGGCTGAATTTTGTATGGAACTGGAAATGGAGCCGGTACTGTTATTATTAGGGGATGATAACGGGAAATATAAAAAAGATCCTCGAATTGCTGAGTTTAAGAACAAAGTAAGTTTCGATATGAATATCGTTTGTAATTCTGATCTTTGGGAATTAGAAAAACGGATTAAAGAAGGGTTGAAATTAGATTTAATTATAGGCCATTCCAAAGGCCGCTATATTTCGATTGATCACAATATTCCTATGGTTAGAACGGGTTTCCCGACCTTTGATCGGGCTGGGTTGCATCGTAAACCTTCAATGGGGTACCGGGGGGCCATGGAATTAGCTGAAACCATCGTGAATACCATTTTCACACATATGGAATATACGAAAGATCGGGAGTGGATCCTGAACGTTTGGTAAATCCACTGTATTTGATGATTCAATTTGATGAAAGCCGTTAAGGATCTATCTATGCCTGTATCACCGTTACATGAATTGCTACATAGCTATCAGGCTCAGTTCGGCTGTGAATTATCACTGCCTGAATACCGATGCCTTGAAATGTACACGGCGAGAACGGTGCGGCCCATGGGGGGATGCGAAGCCGTTGGTTCGGTTGGACAGGCTCGATTGGATCCTCAACTGCTACGCTATTTGAACGGCCCGTGGGCTGCATTACAGCTGTTGGAGGCAGCATTGACTCTAGAGGCCACGGGGCCCTTTGAAGGGCGCTGTAGCTGGGATAATTATCTGGCTTTCCCGAAGCGCAATCGGGCCGAAAAAGTGATTGCGGAGAGTTATCGTTTACTCCGGATCATTCGTATCGCGTTATTGCATCCGCAAGGCATTGTCCAAGGAAACGCTGATGAGATTGAATTAACGTGCCATGCAAATGCCTATCCGGTGATGATTAAAATCACACCGGTCGGCTTAAATTTACTGCAGTCATTAGTGAATTTTTACTTGCAGGAATATCACCATGAACGATTTGGTCGCGCTTATCTGGATGCCATGCTGGTGGCTTATTTTTCGGATGTCGTGGCTGAGTTGCATGGTTTTGAAGACGAAGATCACGTGTTGTATCAATTTCGTCCTTTATTTTATTTTAACCGTCACTGCCGGCTTGATTGCTGTAATCCCCGCTATTTTTACGATGAGTCACACTGCGTTGTTCAGTTATCGTCACATTACTGTGATGCGCAACACTATCCGATAGATTTTCATATTTGCCGCAATGAGCATACTTACCTTATTCCAATTGAATCGTTATCCCCCCGATCTGATCCGGTTGTGGGGTCGCTGGAGATTGCCCGTCAGCAGATGGCGGCATGGGAATATTTTGCCGAAGGGGGTCCGGCGGATGCGGCGCAAAAAGTCATTCACTTATAGGAAGGCGAATTATGTCATTCATTGATCCGAAACAGATAGGTCATTTAAGAGTCGCGTTTTGTACTAAAAATCTTACTCATGTTGATGTCGCATTTACGTTTGCCCGTCAGGTCGTCATCTACGATGTGAGCTATGACGACGCTACTTTTCTGGATGTTGCCCGATTTTCAGCGCCTCGTTCATTGACGGTGAGTGAACGTCAGGAAATTCGAAAACAGAAGCGAGCCTTCGGTAAAAATGGGGGATGTTGCATGATGGACGATATGGGGGGAACCGAGCTGGAACAATTGCCTCAGCGAGTTGAAGCGGTGACCGGATGTTCTATTTTGTTCAGCTATGGTTTGAGCGATCTGGCGGCGATTCGATTACGAGATGTTGGGATATTCCCCGTAAAAATTGATCAGATCCATGAAATAGATGAAACCCTGCGTTCATTACAACACACAATGAATCATAACCCCCCGTTATGGATCCGGCGAGCGCTGGGATATGGCATACAGGATGGTCTTTATCGCGTTGCAGTTTCTTCATGATCCAGAGGCATCACTAATGAAAATTTTGATCTTAGTTCGCAGTGTTGTGGATGATAGCACGCCCGTAGCATTGGGGGATGAGTACTCGCAACGTGGCTGTCGTTGGGTCATCAATCCCTTTGATGAAGTGGCCATGGAAGGAGCGGTGCAGCTCAAAAAACAGTGGGCTCACCCCTGTGAATTAATTGCGGTCGGATACAACGATGAGCCGGGACGAACTGTGTTGGAGCGGGCTTTGGCGATTGGTGCCGATCAAGCGATTGCATTGGCAGCGATAACTCCGGCGCTATCTGATGCTCCTCTGGTGCATGCCACTACCCTACAGCCGCTTTTGCAAGCCTTGACCCAGCAGCTACAGCCAGATCTTGTGTTGATGGGGGCCATGGCATTTGGTCAGGAACAGGGTGAAGTAGCCCCAATGCTGGCTGGTGCGTTGGGATGGCCTTGTGCGGTGGCCGTCAGTCAGTTGGCCGTAGCGCCCTCTACCCCCGGCTTACTCTCAATAGAACAGCGACGTCCGACTCTGAATTATCAGGCGCGTATTTCATTACCGGCGGTGTTGAGCTGCGCACTGGATTGGGTGAGCCCCCGTTATATTACGTTGCCGGCATTGGTGATGGCGAAGCAAAAACCGAAAGCCATTTGGTCCGGGCCTGCGGCTGTGACGGCACCGACATGTCGCTGGCAGTCCGGTATGTCCTCAAAGCCATCCAAACAGCCATTACAGAGTGTTGAAGAGTTGGTGGATGTCTTGCAGGCTGGAGGATGGTTATGAGTATTTTAGTGATAGGTGAACAACAGCAGGGACAGTTAACGCCGGCAACATTGCGTATTCTCGGGGCCTGTATGACCTGGCAGGAATCGATTCACGTACTGGTTGTGTGCTCTCAACAGGATGAACCGCAACTACATCAGCATTGTGCCCGTATTTCGGTGATCGAACGATTATTGATCCAACATCCCAATCATTCCGTTCGAGAACAGCCGTTTCATCCATTTTCCCAAAGCATGGCGATCATGTCGCTGATAGCCCAGTATCGAGGGGTGGTGATGCCACATGCGATCGAATCTGTCGCCTTGTTAGGGCGGATATCAGGCCGTTGCGGATATCCGTTGCTGACGGATATCACCCAGTTTGAATATGCGTCAGAGACGGCTTTCCCATCGGCAGCGTTACAACTGACGTTCGATACTCATGGCGGATTATGGTTCCCTTTGGAGACAGCTCCGCTGCTATTGACGCTGCGAGCCAGCTGTTTTGAACCGGTCTCGGATGTAGATAACCGCCGGATCTCATTGCCGGTGGAGCAGAGGGCTGCGGTTACGGAGTCCTGTGGTGAGTTACAAACGCTGGTTTTGGATGATCACGAGTTAGGCGAGGGGCAGGTTCTGGAAGAAGCCCGGATTGTCGTCGCCGGCGGGCGACCTTTGGGAAAACGCTTGATGGAGCGGCTTACTCCACTGTCTGCTGTATTACATGCGGCTACAGGGGCGACCCGTGGGGCTGTGGAGGCTGGGTTTGCACCGATCGCCTGGCAAATTGGGATGACCGGTGCGCATATTGCGCCGGATTTATATCTTGCCGTGGCGATTTCCGGGGCTCCGCAGCATCTGGCCGGGATTGGACAGAGTGGCTGTATCATTGTGATCAATAAAGATGCCTCGGCTCCGATTGTTGAACAGGCGGATTATTTTTTACAGGGGGATATGCAAACCCTGTTGCCGGAATTGGTGAGGCAGCTACAGGCGCGCCGGGCCGATGTGGGCTCGGTTAATGATAAGGTCTGAGTATGACTGAAGCGGATTTAACCTATGATGTGATCATTGTTGGCGCAGGGCCTGCGGGATTAGCGGCCGCGATTCGGTTGAAACAACGGCAACCAGATTGTCGCGTTTGTGTTTTAGAAAAAGGTGCTGCCGTGGGTGATCATATCTTATCGGGAGCTTTGGTTTCCGGTTCTTTAGCCTCACGGATTTTTCCTGAACATCAATGGCATACGTCGCCGCCAGCCACGGTTACTGTCACTCAACAATACTGGTGGTGGTTACGATCTCAGAGGGCCTTCTCACTGCCGAAAGGGGTTGTGCCGCGGCTGTTAAAACCAGCTCATTCGAATCAGATCCTCTCCTTAGGTGATTTCTGTCGCTGGTTGGCTGGAGAAGCAACCGCTTTGGGGGTGGATCTTTTTACGGCCCAGGCCGTTGCCAAAGGCTGGTATGGTGAAACAGGTCGTTTGCAAGGTGTGATTACCGCAGACATCGGACGTGATGGTGAAGGGGTTCCCGGACTCGGTTTTGTGCCGGGAATTCATATTGCCGCCCAATATACGCTGGTTGCGGAAGGGGCTCGGGGGTCATTGACTCGGGAGTTGGAGGAGCGGCTTAAGTTACGTACGCGTCCACAACATTATGCGCTAGGCGTTAAAGAGCGTTGGGTTTGTGATCATCCCCAATGGCAGCCGGGTATGGTGATCCATACGCTTGGGTGGCCGATGCTGCACGGTGGGGGCGGCGGGTTCATCTATGCGATGAGTGAACGGGAATTACATCTGGGTATTGTGACGCCATTAAGTGATTCCCGAGAAGATTTTGATCCTTATGCACAATTTGCTCAGTGGCGGGCACATCCAGAGATTGCCGCAATGCTAAAAGGGGCTCGTCGAGAAGGCTTTGGCGCTCGGGTGATGGCTGAAGGGGGATGGGATGCGTATGAAACACCGGTGTTTCCCGGAGGTGCTTTGTTGGGATCCGCGGCCGGGTTACTCGATCTTCGTCAGTTACAAGGGATTACCCCGGCCATTGACTCGGGAATGTTAGCCGCTGAGGCGGTGAGTCATCAGCTAACCTTCACGTCGACCACGCTTCCTCGCTCATTATTGACCGAGTATGCGACCCATTTATCTCAAGGCGCCGTCGGTATTGCCATGCGTCAGGCGGCACCTATCTATGCACTGCTACACCATTTGGGAACTCGTTGGGGGGTGTTGGCCTGTGGATGTCACTATTGGCTACGGGGACTTCACCTTAGATTGCCTTATGCTCAGTGCCACTCTGGTGATCATGAGGTTACCGGTCGGATTGGCCCGGTGGTTTTATCCCTTGAAGAGATGCGTCCGGAGCTGAATGAGCAACTGTTTCAGGCGCGGATCCAAGTTTTGAAAGGACAACCCGGACATCTGCGTTTAGCGGATGGGGGGCCTGCTCAGGATTATATGTCGAACGAGTGTATGGGTGTTTTGCAGCACAGCTGTCCCGCTGGCGTCTATCAGTGGGATGGTCAGGCGCTGGTGATTAAACATGAAAACTGTTTGCACTGTAAATGTTGTGATATTCGGGATCCGCTACAGCAGATCCACTGGACACCGCCCCCCGCCGGAGGGGGGCCTCGTTATTCACAGCTCTAAGTCGTTGGGAGGTGCGTTAGTTGCAATGGGTTAAAAAATAGACGAGTCATCGATAAGTTTAGGTGTTCTAAAATGTGCATTATGCTCCAGAGCGTGTCATCGTAGAACAAAACTGTATGATATTTAGTCAATAATTGAATGCATAGTCGTGGTGTCTGAAAAATAAACAATTATAACTATCTGTAATATATATAACTTATATAAACCTACATTGAAATTATGTGTTTTATAAATAGATATGGAATCATTTTTGCCTCCTCTATGGTTTGGTCTTTTGCTGAAACAGGATAAAGAACCATTGAGAAGAGGATTCTCGGTATTAATTCTATAGTAGTAATACTACGGACGCGGAGAAACTATGACTAGTCAACTAAATTCCCAAGACGCGTTGTTACCCAAAGATACGATGGCGACTTCAAAGGAACGGCCTAAACATCGTATGACCTTTACGACCTGTCGTCTTGGTGAATGTCGCTCTGAGTTGATCCCGTTACTTTCTGATGTAAGTAAAGCGGTCAGTCAGGGTGCGGAACTCTCAGTAACGCTTAAATTAGTACTACAGCTTATGCAGACCTATATGCATGTGGTTCGGGGAATGGTGACGCTTTATGAACCGGACACCAACCAGATTTATACTCATGAAGCCATTGGATTGACCGAAGATGAAATCTCCCGCGGGATTTACGCTCCGGGTGAAGGGATTACCGGGCGAGTCGTTGAAACCGGTAAACCGGTCATCGTTTCTTCAATTGCGGATGAACCGGCTTTTTTGAACCGGACCAAGGGATGGGATCCTAAAGAACATCAGCGTATCGCTTTTATCTGTGTTCCGATCATCCGTGGACATGTGGTGATGGGAACCATCAGTGTTGAACGGCATTATGACAATCGTGCGTTACCGGAAGTCGATCGGGAAGTCTTGTCGATTATGGCGACGTTGATTGCGCAGGTGGTTGAGCTGCATATTCTGGATAATATCTATAAAAAAGATCTGCTAGATGAGAACCGGCGGTTACGCAATGAACTGAAAGAAAAATTCCGGCCATCCAATATTATTGGTAATTCGAAAGCCATGCAGGGGATATACCGGATGATTGAGAAGGTCAGTCATTCTAAAACGACGGTCTTGATCCTGGGTGAAAGCGGAGTGGGTAAAGAGCGAGTAGCCAGTGCCATTCACTATAACAGCCCGTTATCGAATGGTCCTTTTGTGAAATTTAATTGCGCGTCACTTCCTGAAAGTGTTATCGAAAGTGAGTTGTTCGGTCATGAACGGGGATCATTTACCGGTGCGAATGCCCGGCGGACCGGGCGATTTGAGGAGGCGAATAACGGGACGATCTTTTTGGATGAGGTCGGTGAATTATCATTAATGATGCAGGCTAAGTTGTTGCGTGTGTTGCAGGAACGCTGCTTCGAACGTGTGGGGAGTAATGTCACGATCCACGTGAATTTAAGAATTCTGGCGGCGACGAATCGCGATTTACCGAAAATGGTAGCCGAAGGAACTTTTCGTGAGGATCTGTTTTACCGGTTGAATGTTTTTCCGATGACTATACCGGCGTTGCGGGAGCGAGGAAATGATATCGCGATGTTAGCAGAACATTTTATTGTGTTCTTTGCGCGGGAACAGGGGAAAGAGGTCCCCCGGCTTTCGACCCCCGCGATGAACCAATTGCTGGCCTATCAATGGCCGGGTAATGTCAGAGAGTTAGAAAATATGATGGAACGAGCCGTTTTATTAGCTGAAGAAGGGGTCATTCATACTCACCATCTCCCGGGGAATTTGCAACCGGCATCGTTGGTTGAAAGCGTGAATAAAGGGGGGATCGATGCGAAGATCTCACAGGTGGAATATGAAATGATTGTCGATGCGCTGAATATTTATCAAGGCAATGTCAGCGAAGCCGCCCATCACTTGGGAATGACGCGTCGGATTCTGGGATTACGTATGAATAAGTATAATCTGAGTTACAAGCAGTTCCGGCCGCATGTGAAAGCAACTTAAACGAATATGTCATTTTAAGAGAGATTCTGTACGGCCATGTACAGAATATTCTCTTCTTCGCTGTTAGCTCTCGTATTTTTCCCCCTTGTCACCGGTGTCCTCTCAATAATCTATAAATGCCATAAATCAATAACTATTTGTTAAATATAACTATTTAAGCTTTCATTTGGACTTTTTATAGATAAATAAGGCTTAACGGTCGTGTTTTTTACGAAAACGGCAGAATGGTACAACCCTTGCGTTAATGCATAGCATCACATCATTTTTAGATCTGGAGGTGTTATGGATCAGCAATCATTGGTGGAATTACGTAATGAGCCGGCCTGTGCTCATAATCGAGGTAAACATAAAGGATGTGCCCAGCCGCATCCCGGAGCCACCCAAGGCGGATGTTTTTTTGATGGGGCTCGGAATGCGCTGATGCCGATTGTTGATGTCGCTCACTTGGTGCACGGCCCTATCAGTTGCGCCGGGAGTTCATGGGATGCCCGAGGCTCGTTAACCTCCGGGTCCCGGTTGTATCGTCAGGGGTTTACAACTGATCTGAGCGATTTAGATATCATCATGGGTCAGGGGGAAAAACGATTACTATTTTCGATCCAGAAAATTATCAAAGAATATCATCCTGCCGCGGTTTTTATTTATATGACCTGTATTCCGGCATTGCATGGGGATGATGTCGCAGCGGTTGCTCGAGCTGCCATGCAGCGGTGGCAGGTGCCGGTGATCACGGTTGACTGTGCTGGTTTTTATGGGAGTAAGAATTTGGGAAATCGCTTGGCCGGTGAGGTGCTGGTGAAACAAGTGATCGGAACTCGGGAGCCGGAACCCCCTTGCTGGACACCTCCGGGAGTGTCGCGGGTACATGATATTGGCATTATTGGTGAGTGGAATGTTGGGGGCGAATTCTGGCGCTTTTTACCCCTCTTGGATGAGTTAGGGCTACGGGTGCTCTCGACGATTAGTGGCGATAGTCGGTTTGCCGAAATTCAGACCATGCATCGAGCCGAAGCGAATCTGTTAATTTGCAGTAAGGCGCTGCTCAATGTTGCCCGGGAGATGCAGGCTCGGTATGGGATCCCTTATGTTGAAGGGAGTTATTATGGGATGAAACCCACTTCAACCGCATTACGGGCCTTAGCCAAAGCCATCGATGATCCGGATCTACAAAAAAGAACCGAACGTTTAATTCGCCGGGAAGAACGGCAGTTGAATCGGGATTTAGCTCCGTATAAAACGATGTTGACCGGGAAACGCGTTCTTATTTTTAGTGGTGGTTTTAAATCGTGGTCGCTGGTGTCGGCCATGCAGGAACTGGGATTAACAGTCGTCGCTACCGGCACAGAAAAATCAACCGATCAAGATAAGCTGCGGATCACAACATTGATGGGCGACAATGCCATTACGATCGCCGACAACGATCAACAGGCGCTGATATCGGCTTTTCGACACTATAAAGCCGATATCATGATTGCCGGGGATCGCTATATTTATTCCAGCCTTAAATCCCGTATTCCTTTCTTAGATGTTGACCATATTCGGCACATTGCCTATTCCGGTTATGACGGGATGCGTGAATTGGCCTATCAGCTGAGTCGGGCATTATCCAATCCCGTATGGCACTGGGTGGATACTCCGGCCCCTTGGGAGAATCAGCTCTCCCGTTCTCGGCGCCAGCCTCCGGCTACCGGTATTCCATTAATTGCATAAACAGAGTGAATCAAATGGCTAAATTGAAAATTAAGAATAGCCCTTTAACGATTAATCCGTTAAAGGTGAGTCAGTCCGTTGGGGCCTCTCTGGCATTTCTGGGATTGGCCAACTGTATGCCGTTGCAACATGGTGCTCGGGGCTGTACGTCGTTTAATAAGTTGTTTTTTATGCGGCATTTTCGCGAGCCGATCCCGTTGCAAACCACTGCGATGGAATTGACGGCTGTCATTATGGGCGCCGACAAAAATGTGATTGAGGCATTACGAACGATCTGTGATCGTTATCATCCGGAATTTATCGGGTTGTCGACGACTGGGCTGACGGCCACCCAAGGGGTGAGTTTGACCCATTCGGTGGCCGAATTTCGCACTCTATATCCGCAATTTAATGCAACAGCTGTGATCAAGGTGAACACCTGTGATAGTCAGGGGGGGCTGGAAATCGGTTATCAACTGGCACTTCGGGCGGTATTGGATTACGTGTTACCTGAGCAGTGTCATTCCGAACCGGATCCCTCTCAGGTCAATGTGCTGGTGTCGCCTTTGATGACGCCACGAGATATCGATGTATTAAAAGAATGGATTGAAAGTTTTGGTTTAACGCCAATTGTGTTGCCCGACATCAGTACTTCGTTGGGAGGATCTTTGATGGCGCAAGGGTTTATGCCTCTCACTCAGAGTGGTACTTGTCGTCAACAGATCGAAAAAATGGTTCAGAGCTGTGCCACATTAGTGATTGGAGCCAGCTTATTTCCATTGGCTGAGGTGCTGCAACAGCGCACTGGGGCTCCTAGTTTTCGCTTTAATGGTCTGCATGGCTTACGTCAGTGTGATGCGTTTAATCGGGTTTTGCAGCAGATTTCCGGTGAACCTGTTCCTCAGAGCCAGTGTCGAGGTCGACAGCAATTGCAAGATGCCATGTTGGATTGCCAGTTTCGGCTCGGCGTTTCACGCATAGGGATCGGCGTTGAATGTGATTTGTTGCTGGCGTTAGCTCCGGCTCTGGAAGAAGTCGGTGCGGAACTGAGTGTAGTCGTGATCCCATCTAAACCGATTGAAGCTCAGCAAGAAGCGCTCAATATGCTGAATTGTGAGACGATTCAGGTGGCTGATTTAGGGGAGTTAGAGCATCAAGGACAGCACCGAAATATTGAAGTTCTCATTAGTAATTCTCACGGTCAGGCGATTGCTCAGCATTTACAGATAGGCTTGCTTCCTGCGGGATATCCGTTGCATCGTCATGCGGGAGGGCATGCCCGGCAGTGGATTGGTTATGAAGGGAGCCGACAACTCCTGTATAGCCTGGATAATTTATTAGCCCAGTATCAGCATTTACTTTCACCTTACCATTCTAAGTTTTGGCCGCAACGTGCGGTATGAACCGGCCGATATCAAGGAGATATCACATGATAAAAGTCGCATTTGCGAGTTTGGATGGCGTCCACGTTGATCAACATTTTGGGGCCAGCGAGCAGTTAATTATTTACAGTGTGAAACCCGGGGAAGCCGATGTGGATAACATTGCGCAATTTTCGGAAGCCATTATGAAAGGAGAACATAAAAATAATGCGCTGGGGTACGAGGTAACTCGAACGGACGAGGACTCGATGTTACAGGATAACGAGACGGAACCTTCGGAACAGCCTGAAGTGTTATCGGAAGATAAAGTGATTGAAAAAATTGAATTTATTGGAGAATGTGCTGCCGTCTATGCTGCTTCTATTGGGACCTCATCGATTCGACGGCTGATGAAGGCCGGGATCCAGCCGGTGATTGTGGATTATGGTCATGATATTGTCGATTTACTGAACGAAGTGAGCTTTGCGTTGGTACATGGTGGATTATCCTGGGTGGATAAGGCGCAGGCTCAGCATAAATCTCCGGAACGTTTTGCCAATATGTTGGAGCAAGGTTGGCCAACGGATGAGTCTACAGAACGCCCCTTTTCGTGATATTAGGCACAAGACTTCCCCATCGATGACGCGGGAGTCTTGTGCTGATTTTGTTACCTCTATGAATAATATTTGACCGATTGTACGAAACCGTACAGACCCAATCTTTATTTTTACTTTAAAAACAATAAGTTAATAATGGCATAATGCTTGCTCTTAGCTAGTACAAAGATTTTTTGTAGTCGCTAAGCATAGGAGCTTAATAAAATGAAGATTCGTCAGTGCGCGATCTATGGTAAGGGTGGTATTGGGAAGTCGACCACAACTCAGAACTTGGTGGCGGCTTTAGCTGAAGCCGGGAAGAAAGTGATGATTATTGGCTGTGATCCGAAAGCTGATTCAACACGACTGATTTTGCATTCAAAAGCACAGAACACAATTATGGAAATGGCCGCAGAAGCGGGTTCTGTCGAAGATCTTGAATTAGAAGATGTATTGAAAACAGGGTATGGCAATGTCCGGTGCGTTGAATCAGGTGGTCCGGAACCGGGTGTTGGTTGTGCCGGTCGTGGGGTGATTACCGCAATTAACTTCCTGGAAGAAGAGGGAGCTTACGATGATGATCTCGACTTTGTTTTCTATGATGTGCTGGGCGATGTGGTTTGTGGTGGGTTCGCAATGCCTATTCGTGAAAATAAAGCGCAGGAAATCTACATTGTTTGTTCTGGCGAAATGATGGCGATGTATGCGGCTAACAATATTTCAAAAGGGATTTGTAAATACGCTAAATCGGGCAGTGTGCGTCTGGCCGGATTGATTTGTAACTCACGGAAAACCGATCGGGAAGATGAGCTGATTATGGCGCTGGCTGCAAAAATCGGGACGCAAATGATCCATTTTGTCCCCCGCGATAATATTGTACAACGGGCTGAAATTCGCCGGATGACCGTGATTGAATATGACCCGACCTGTAATCAGGCCGATGAATACCGGACCTTGGCTCAAAAAGTCATCAACAACAAAATGTTCGTCGTTCCCAAACCTGTCACAATGGATGAATTGGAAGAATTATTGATGGAATTTGGGATCTTGGATGTTGAGGACGAATCCATCATTGGTAAAACAGCCGCTGAAGAAGCGACCGCTTAATTGGTTGTGGTTTATTTTTGGTGGAGATGAACGTTACTTCAAGGATTAGAACGGCTCTCTTTTCGGATGGATGATCCAAAGAGAGCCGTTTTTTATCGCGTTGTATTTTCACAATACATATTGATAGGATGATGAAAGTGTTGTTAACAGTCCGCAGCTAGGGTTTGTTATGCCAAGTCTCAGAGTTCATCATCACTTAACATCGATTGCAGCGGAACAGTGGGATGCGCTGCGCACCAATGATTATCCCTTTTTATCTTATGCGTTTTTAAATGCGTTGGAACAAACGCAGTGTGTCGGCGATCCGCAGGGCTGGCATCCGCTGCATCTGACCCTTGAAGATGACCAAGGTGAGTTGATGGCGGCGATGCCGATGTATCTGAAAAGCCATTCTTGGGGGGAATATGTTTTTGATGGGGCCTGGCAAGAGGCTTGGGAGCGTGCTGGATTCCATTATTTCCCCAAATTAGTGACTTCCATTCCTTTTACTCCGGCCAGTGGTGAACGGTTTTTATTTAATGCCGACGTCTTGAGTTTTGAGCAGGCGCTGGAATATTTTGTCACGGCAGTGCGCCAATTATGCCATGAACAGCAATTTTCGGGTTGGCACGGTTTGTTTATCAAATCGGAGCAACTGGAAGCCTTTAAGCAGCAATCTTTGATCCCGCGAATGGACTGTCAGTATCACTGGTATAACCGTGGCTATCAGAATTTTGATGATTTTCTAGCCACCTTCACCTCGCGTAAGCGGAAAAACTTGCGAAAAGAACGCGCTCGGATCCAGGCTCAGGAGATTGAGTTGAAAGTGTTGGAAGGGGCGCAGATCCGTGCTGAGCAGTTGGATGCCTTCTTTGAGTTTTATCAGCTCACCTATTTAAAACATGGAATGCAGAGCTATTTAAACAAAGCGTTTTTTCAGCAATTGTTGAAAACGATGCCCGATCAGATTTTATTGGTGATGGCTTATCATCAAGGCCGGGCGGTTGCGGGAGCTTGGTCATTTAAAGACCGTCACAACCTTTATGGGCGCTATTGGGGCTGCGATGAAGAGTTTGACAGCCTGCATTTTGAAACCTGTTATTATCAGGGAATTGATTACTGCATTGCTCACGGTTTAAGTCATTTTGATCCGGGCGCTCAGGGGGAGCATAAAATTCAGCGGGGCTTTGAACCGATCCCAACGTGGTCGGTGCACTGGATTGATGATCCTCAGTTTCGTGCGGCCGTGGCTGAATTTACTCAATCTGAACAAACGTGGGTTGAGCAGCAGATGCAAGAGCTGGCCTCGCATCTGCCTTTTCATCAATCGTAACGCTTACCCGGCCACCAGCAGCGCCCGCTGCAGTTGAGTTAAACGTTCGCCGCCCGTTTTGCCGACGCGCACCGTTTCGCTAAACCCCAGCCGTCCTGCCGAGACATACATGTGAAACACCATGTTTTCTTCCAGTTGCCAATCGGCTTTGGGATGAAAGCAGCGGGAAAAATCCGATAACCGTGGAGTGCGTGCATACTGACCCAGCGAATAACCCGTCACGTTGGGATAGTCAGCTCGTAGCCCGGCGTTTAATACGCCCTGACGCACAATGGCATCAATCTCCAAAGCTTGGGCACCGGCTCGCATCGCGGCGATTTGCTGATCCTGAAGCGTGATCAGCTGTTGGGCTAATTGGCTTAGTTCCGGCGTCGGTGCGCCAATGACGATAGGGCGCATCAGTCTGGCACTGTAATCGTGGACTTTGGGGATCAGCTCGACATGTAAGATATCCCCATGTTGCAGTGGCTCATCAAGCTGGTGGGAGTGTAAAAACTGATGATCGCCCGCCGAGCGCACAATCGGACCAGTATCGCCGCTATCTGCGCCTAAACGGATAAATTCACCTGCGGCGAGGGCGCTGGCTTCCCGGGCACTATCGCCTGCCTGAATGCCCCCGGCAATGCGTTGCATGCTTTGATCGGCAATCTGAGCGGCTTTTTTAAGGCAATCGATTTCGCTGGGCAGTTTCACCTGCCGGAGCTGATCGCCGCTATGGCTAAAATGTCGCCACTGCGCTTTCGGCAGCCCCTGTTGCAGGCGCAAAAAGCTCTCTAAGGTGCAGCCGTAAGAGTGGGGATCAATGCCGATGTTCGCACCGGCAAAGCCATGGGTGATGATCGAGTCGATCGCAAATTGCCAGCCATCGACATGATCCGGATAGCTTTCGATCGCGTCGACCCAGCCGCGTTCACGGCAGGGGCCACAATCCAGCTCTCGGATCACGTACCAAGGTGCGTCGTGGCGCGGTACCAGCAGTACCCGATACAGGGTTTGGGATGAGGTAAAACCGCCGACCCAAGCCATCAGTTCCGCCTGATCAATGAGCATCAGGTCGGCACCGATGAGATCCATTTCTGCGTAAATTCGGGCCAGTCGCTGTGGGTATTCAACCGTACTGGCTGATTTGATCGGGTCTGTCATGCTAACTCACAAATTTCGATAATGGCCAACATATAAATGCGGATCATATCGATAAAGTCATTTAGCTCGACGCGTTCATCCGGCATGGTGTTGTATTTCCCACCCGGTCCACACACCACGCCCTGCATGCCTAAACGCTGATAAAAGTGCGCGGCATCGGTGCCATAAAAAGCCGGAGGGGTAATGGCCCCGGTAGGTTGCTCTTCACCGCGCACCTGTTGATAAGCCTGATTGACCGCCTTGACGATTTTAGAGTCGGGGTCGACTTCAAACGGGGCCATCAACGGGCGATCATGGCTGTCATCGATAACGATGCCGGAGAGACCCGGGTGACGTGCGCAAAGTTGATCAATGCGGGCCTGGATATCTTCAAGAACGGTAGCAACATTTTGCCCCGGCGCAAACCGGGCGGAGCCTTTTAGTCTGGCGAAATCAGCTACTTGGGGCGGACGCCATTCATCGAGCTGTTTCCCGAGTGCTGAATGCAGACTGCCGACGTGGCAGCGGTTGATTTTTTGATGCTCAGCGGTTTTCACACCATGAAAGGTCATGGCATTCAGTTCAGGGATCAGCTCGGCAGCCGCAGCCAGAGCATCGACGGCTTCTTCTCGTTTGGAAAGATGGCGGGTGCTACCAGTCAGTTCAATGGTAAACATCAGTGATCCGGCGTGCATGGTCAACGCTTGGAGATCGGTCGGCTCGCTGTTAATAAAGTAATCAGCTTTAATGCCGTGTTCGATTGCGGCAATAGTACCAATTCCGCCCTGAAGTTCTCCCACCACATAAGTCAGGATCACATCGCCTTTGAGTTTAAATCCGGCATCCATCAGGGTTTTAACGGCGCAGAAATAAGCTGCATCACCGGCTTTCATGTTAGAAACCCCGATCCCGTAGATAAACTGTTCATCGACTTTGCCTTGCCACGGATCGACGGTCCAACCTTCGGTCACCGGATTGGTATCGAGGTGGCCGTTAAATAATAAACTCGACCCTCCTCCGGTGCCTTTCCAAACTCCGATGGCATTGAGCCGGTCGCCGGGAACGCTTTGCAGCTGACTCTCAAGCCCCTGTTGGCTCATTTGTTCATTCATATAACGCGCTAAAATGCGTTCTTCTTCAGTTTCGCTATAGCTTTTGTGCTGAACCATACGGGCTAAAAAGTCGATACAGCTCTGGCGGTCAATGGTAGGTAATTGAGATGCTTTAATCATAAAAATAGAAATTCTCGTTGATCATGATAAGTGGGTCGGACTCGGAATCGCATTCATCAAGGCTTGAGTGTATGGATGGTGTCCTCCCTGAGTGGCTAATCGATTTACATCGGTGGTTTCAACTACATCGCCACGATACATAATCACCAGTTTATGGGCGATTTGGCGGATAAGGTTGAGGTCATGGGTGATAAATAGATAAGCGGTGCCGTGGCGCTCGCGCAGTTTTAATAACAGCTCGAGTACTTTAGCTTGAACCGAAACGTCCAGAGCGGCCGTGATCTCATCGCAGATCACCAGCTCTGGTTTGGCGGCAAAAGCACGGGCAATGGCGACCCGTTGTTTTTGTCCACCGGATAATTCATGGGGATAGCGCTGCGCCATGTCGGCACTTAAGCCAACATCTTCTAATAATTCGGCGATCCGTTTGGCCTCACTGCGTTTGTCTAGCTGGCTATAAAGGCGCAGCGGGCGCGCTAAAATCTCGCGAATACGCTGGCGAGGATTGAGCGAAGCATCCGGATGCTGGAAGATAATCTGCACCCGGCGGCGATAGTCGTGATTCATTTGCCGAGGGTCTGTCAGGTGTTGTTCCCCATAGTGAATGTGGCCGCTAAAAGGCACTAAACCGGTTAGCGCTTTGGCCAGTGTCGATTTACCGGAGCCGGACTCACCAATCACACCGACGATTTCACCGGCACCAACGTCGATATTTAAACGATTGGCCGCGATCATCGGCGTGTAGCTTCGACGTAATAACCGATCAATAAAACTGGGTCCGCCATATTCCACTGACAGGTTTTCAATGTGTAGCAGCGGCTGGAATGATGGGGCATCCATTTGGATTAAGCGACGCTGTGGATTCGGTACGGCGGCGACCAGTTGCTGGGTATAAGGGTGTTGCGGCTGGCTAAAAACTGTCTGAGCTGGCGCTGTTTCGACGATTTTGCCACGATTGAGGACACAAACCTGATCGGCGACTTGGGAAACCAGCGCCAGATCGTGCGAAATATACAGTGCGGCAACCTGGGTTTGTTCGCGCAGTTTGGCAAATAGTTCTAAAATCTGGGCCGAGCTGATGACATCCAGAGCCGTGGTCGGTTCATCAAAAATCAGACAATCAGGCTCACAGGCGAAAGCGGTAGCGATGAGCACACGCTGTTTTTCACCCCCGGATACTTCATGCGGGTAGCGCTTCATCATTTGCGCCGGATGTTTGAGTTCGACATCGGCCAGCAATTGTTCACCGAGCTGCCAGGCTTGGTGATAGCCAAGGCCGCGGTGGCGCGTTAACACTTCAACGACCTGTTCCCCTAGCGTCAGTGTTGGGTTCAGCGATGCGCTGGGATCTTGAAAAATCATCCCCAATTTACCCCCGCGTAGCTTTTCAATGCGGGCCGGGGAGGCTTGGGTAAGATCTTCACCGGCCAGTTTGATGCTGCCACTTTGTTCTCTGGCATTGGCGGCAAGGTAGCGCATAATGGACCAGCTCAGCGTGGTTTTACCGGAACCGGATTCACCGACTAAACCGACCACTTCGCCTTTGGCGATGCTTAAGTTAATCTCATCCAACACCCGCAAGTTACGGCTCGGTAGCATAAAATCGAGGCTGTAATGGTTGATTTCGAGAATGGACTCCATTTAGTGATTCCTTGGGTTGAGTGCATCGCGCAGACCATCGCCAAGCAAGTTAAAACCAATGGCGACAACGGCAATAGCCAGGCCCGGCATTAACATGGCCCACGGTGCACTAAAGAAATAACGACGAGCTTCAGAAACCATCAGTCCCCACTCGGGTTGAGGGGGCTGGGCGCCGAGTCCTAAAAAGCTTAAAGTGGCAAATAGCATGATGGCAAAGGCGACCCGAATCGTGGCTTCGACAATGATCGGGGCGACAATATTGGGTAGCATTTCGCTTAAGATGATGTAACGCGTGGATTCGCCGCGTGCAATCGCCGCGTTGACATAATCCTGACGACGGGCCGCAAGCGCTACGCTTCGGGCAATACGCACCATTCCGGGAATAAATGCAATGGTAATGGCCATCACCGCATTCAAGCCACTTTTGCCCAGAGTGCTGACGATGAGCAGGGCAAAGAGCAGGCTGGGAATCGACATGATCGCGTCCATGGTGCGCATGATGAACTCATCGATTTTTCCGCCCAAATAAGCGCTGGCAGTGCCAATCACTGAGCCGATCAGTGAGGCGACCAGTGTCGCTAATAGCGAGAGTAAGATGGTGGGGCGGGCACCGACTAAAATACGACTCAACAGATCCCGGCCAAATTGATCGGTCCCAAGCCAGTGAGCGGCTCCGGGAGCTTTAAAGCGGGCTAGAATCGATAGCTCGTCGTAGCGATACGGAGCCCATAAAGGGCCAAAACAGATGATGAGCAGTACCGCAAGTAAGATCACTCCCCCAATCAGCCCTTGCGGCGTTTTTAGCAGCCGTTTAAATAATTGCAGCATATGGAGTCCTTTAAGAAAATTGAATTCGCCGGTCGAGCCAGGCATAGGCTAAATCAGCCAGAAAATTCACCACACAGTAGGTGATGGCCAAGATCATCACGCCCGCCTGAATCGACGGTAGATCGCGGGAGGTGACGGCGACAATTAAAGCGCGGCCAATGCCGGGAATGGCGAAGATTTCTTCTACGACGACAATGCCGCCCAGCAGATAACCGACATCCAGTGCGATAATGGTGATGGTCGGTAATAAGCCGTTGCGCAGGGCGTGGCGTAGTAATACCCGGCGACGGCTTAATCCTTTTAAGGTGGCCGCACGAACGTAATCGGTTTTCAGCACATCGACCATCTCCGAGCGTACCATTCGCGAAACATGCGCCACCAAAATCATAGAGACTGTTAATGCCGGTAAAATCAGATGTTTGATCCCGCCGATAAAATCTTCCGAGAGCGGAACATAGCCGGTTGCGGGCAGTAACTGCCAATAGTTGGCAAACAGCAGCATCAATAGGGTGGCGGTCACAAACTCCGGGAATGAGACGCCGATATAAGAGAATAAACTGATCAGCAGATCGCTGACTTTGCCGCGTTTGATAGCCGCTAAAATCCCCAACGGAATGGCGACGATCAACATCAGCAGCAGGGAGCACACCGCGAGTAGTAATGAACGGCCCAGTGCTTGTAACATCGCTGGAGCGACGGCTTGACCAGTGCGCATCGAGGTACCGAAATCGCCGCTGAGTAGATGTGAAAACCAGTGCCAGTATTGGGTCCAA
The DNA here is from genome assembly GCF_046054165.1 of Celerinatantimonas marina. Taxonomy (NCBI): domain Bacteria; kingdom Pseudomonadati; phylum Pseudomonadota; class Gammaproteobacteria; family Celerinatantimonadaceae; genus Celerinatantimonas; species Celerinatantimonas marina. Next base: position 113,556 of record NZ_JBFNXK010000012.1, read on the forward strand.
ACCGGTTGATTCAATCCGAGCTGTTCTCGCAGCGCCGCCAGCGCTTCGGCGGTTGCACTTTGTCCGAGCAGGGTGGTTGCCGCATCGGCCGGTAGAATTTGAGTAATGCCAAACACTAACACCGAGACGATCAGCAGGGTGTAAATCACCAATAGCAGGCGTTTGACAAGATAAGCTGGCGTCATTTGAATATCCTTTGTGGGTGCTTAAGGTTTTCCATGCCTTAAGCACCGTGATCGATTAACTACGTGTTGGGGCACCTTTGCCAAACCAAACTTCATCGAGGCGGAAGACCGCACCACGAGGATGTAACTGGTAACCCTGTACGTAATCACGTTCGGCAGCCAGAATGTCGAAGAATGTTGGAATGACTGAAGGAATCTCATCGTGCATCAGTTGCTGTGCTGTGGCATAAAACTGAGTTCGCTTCGCAGGATCGGTGGTTTTCTGTGCGGCTTTGACGGCTGCATCAAATTGAGCGTTATTCCAGCGAGTCTCATTCCACGGAGCATCTGAGGTATAGAGCAGCGAGAAGATCGAATCGACCGTGGGTTGCATGTTATAAAAACCGACGTAGAAATTACCTTTTTTCCAAACCTGAGACAGATAAGTCGCGTGGGCCATGGTTTCAACGTTGATATTAAAGCCGGCTGGTTTGGCCATTTCGCGCACGGCAATCGCGAGTTGGGCCCGGGTTTCCGGTTTATCGGATGCAACCAGCGTGATGTCGAGTCCGTTGGCATAACCGGCTTGTTTTAGCAAAGATTTGGCTTGTGCTAAATCGACATGACGCTGGGCTAATTTGGCAAAATATTGGTAGGCTGCATTTACCGGCGTATCATTGCCTGCCGTTGCAAAACCTCCGGCGACAAACTGCAGCAGTGCCTCACGATCCACGGCCAGTGCCAGTGCTTTACGTACCCGAACATCATTAAATGGTTTTTGATCACAGCCCATATTGATGTTGAGGAATTGGCCGGAAGCCACCCGCAGTGGTTTAACTCCCTGACTGTTTTGAAAACGTTGATAATCATCGGCAGAGATAGCCATCATCAGATCGATATCACCGGAAATCAGGGCTGAACCGGCGGCGGTTGAATCGGGATAAACCACGACGTCGACCCCATCCAAATGGGGACGGTTCGGATCATAAAAGTCCGGGTTTTTCTCGACACGAATCAACCGCTCGGGTTCATAGCTCACCAGTTTAAATGGGCCGGTTCCGTTGGCGTGCTGAGCCAGTGAATCGATCCCGGCTTTGAGCTGTTGAGCCGAAACAATTTTGGCTGAAGGATAGGCCAACGCAATCGGTAAATCGGCATAGGGCTGAGAAAGTGTGATGGTGACGGTATGTGCATCATGGGCCTGTACCGATTGGATGGGGCCGATATTTTTACGACCGGTGGCCGCGGTTTTCGGATCTAAGATCGCGTTAAGGGAGGCGGCTACATCGTTTGCATTGCAATCTGAACCATCATGGAATTTTAGATTTTTGCGTAAGTTAAAGGTCCAAATGGTGAGGTCATCATTGGCTTGCCAACTTTCAGCCAAATCTGCTTCAACTTTCATATCTGGACGTAAACGAGTCAGACCGCTGTAGAGCAGCTCTGCCACCAGATATTCGGGATTCACACGAACTTTGAGAGGATTCAGAACACTGACGGCTTGATCGACACTAATACGTAGTTTCCCGCCTTTGCGGCGAATTTCACTAGCCTGTAGCGAGTTGGACCAAGGGATGAGTGTTGCGCCAGCCAGAATAGCCATTCCCCCTAAAAATTGTCGTCGGTTGATTCCATTTGAGTCTGTCATTGCACCTGATCTCCATATTTATTTTTTGATGTTGTGTGTGATGATAACCGGGTCATTTGTCTTGAGTTGTTACTGGGGCCCCTTTTCAGGTGCAAAATCTGCACATAAATAAGCCAAGATGGATTTGGCCAATGCCGCTAAATCGGCAATGGTGGTGTATTCATCGGCTGCATGGATGTGATTGTCCGGTCGCGCCAGGCCACCGAGCATCATCTCGCTTATGCCTGCTTGTTGCACCCAGCCCATATCTGAGCTGGTGGAGGAACCCCAACATGTAAATTGTTCGGGTGCATAACCAAAGCCAAGACTTTGCGCGGCTTGCCAACGCGGTTGATTCGGACCGGTAGGGTCATTAACTGGAGCGAGGTGACCAATGATTTCGGTTTCATAACGACAGGCCTGACTATGACGCATGGCATCATCAATGCATTGCTTTAGTTCAGCCATCACTGCGGTAAAGGATTCTTCCGGTGCATAGCGGCGATTGATCAGAAGTTCATATTTCGCGGGGATCGTTGAGCCTTTACTCCCACCGTGGGCGGCGGCGATGGTGAGCCGTGAGCGCAGCGGTTCACCTTTGAAGTGGGGCGGGGCTGGCATGGCCGAAATACGCTGTTCCACCTCGTGCTTGAGCGAATACAGTGCATTCATCACGGGCAGTGCTTGCTCAATGGCGTTGACGGCCCCCAGTGGTTCGCCCGAGTGTGTTGAGTGGCCGAAAATACGAATAATCAGGTCAATACTACCAAAACAGCCGCCCCAAATCCGAGGTAGCGCACCCCCGTTAAAATTGAGAATATGACCCTTTAGATACCCTTGCTCGGCCAGATAACGAATACCGGGATACAGACCCCCTTCTTCATCGGTGCACAGCAATAGAGAGGGTGAAAACTGAAGTGGCAAATTAAAGGTCTGGATAGCACGAAGTGCGGCAAGTGCGGCAACAATCGTACCTTTCATATCCGCACTGCCGCGGCCATAGAGTCGCCCATCCTGCTCCGTGAGAGTTAAAGGGGGAACGCTCCAACCATCACCAGGGGGGACGGTATCGACATGAAAATAGAGATGGCAGGGGGGGAGATTAGAGGCCATGCCATCGGCGATAACATTAACTCGAGCCCCTGCCAGTGGGGTATCGCTGGTTTGCCATAGTTGGTCTGGAACGTGGATGCGTTGGGTATGAAAGCCTAAGGTATGGAGTTGGGGTTCAATGAGATCGGCAAATGCCGGGTAGCCGTCACCCGGAGGGAAACAGGTATCGAGTTCAAGCATTTGTTGAAGATCATGGATCATTTGTTGCTGATCCTGTTCGATGTAATATAGAGCTTGTTTAAATGGGGACGGCTCCGACATGATCAAAAGTCCATTTTTTATTTCTATATAGATTATATATAATAAATTAAAGGCGACGATGTCAATAAGGATGATGGATGGAAAAACACACAGATCAGGAGCAAATATCAGCCGATGCGGGCTCCAAAGCGGATATGAGCGATTTCCCGAATCTTCGCGATGAAGAAGGTGCCCCGCTTTACGAGGTGGTTAAACGCTATATTTGGCAAGCGATTGTAATGGGGAAATGGCCAACGGGTACGGTGTTACCTGCGGAGAATGAGCTGGCGATTCATTTTGGTGTCTCGGTGGGAACCATCCGTAAATCATTGACCGCTTTAACCAGTGAAGGTGTGCTGATGCGTCGGCGTAAAACCGGCACGGTGGTGACCGGTTGGGCCCCACTGCATAATTTGCGCTATTTCTTTCAGTATTTCCGTCTGCACGACAAAGAGGGGGAACTAGTCCATTCGAAAACCCATTTATTGGATTATCAACGGGGTGAGGCGAATGAAGATGAAGCTACAAAATTGCAGTTGGGCGACAATCGTGAAGTGATCCGTCTGCATCGGTTACGCGAAGTTTCGGGGATTAAAGCGATGCATGAGTGGATGGTTTTACCCGCAGCACGGCTCCAGCACTTTCCCGAAGCATCGCAATTGCCGGAGTTGCTCTATCAGTATCTTTTAAAAGATCATGGATTGCGAGTGGCCGCCGTTCGCGAAACGGTCTCGGCGCAGCTGGCAAATGAGGAAGATTGTCAGTTGTTGGAGTTACAGGCCCCGCATGCGGTGATGGTGATTGATGAAATCTCATTTGATCAGACGGCCGTTCCCATCGTATTGGCTCACCATCGAGCGAGTACCGATTATTTTTCTTATATCAATGAGATCCGCTAATTGAAAAGGTATTTGGGGAATAATCCCCAAATACCGTCCATTTGATGGGAATTTTAATTGGTGCGATTCAGACCTCGTTTAAAGGCTGAAAGATGTTTCTCTGAAGCATTCATCAGTGCTTTAAATACCGATTGTACATCCGTATTCCCTTTTTGATTGAGCAACGGATTCTCTAAAAAGGCTTGGTACATCGCGATATTGTCGATTTCGGCCTGTACCCCAGTTTGCATCGCGGCCTTAAGGGATTGAGGCAGGATGACATGTTCGGTCGCTGTGTCGGCTGGGAGCGTCAGGCCGCGCTGAGTAAAGATCTGAGAGAGTCGTTTAATATGCTGATTTTCAGCATTAATAATGTTGGAAAAAGGTTTGATATTGCCATACTTTTGCAAAATGAGCCGATATTCCGCGCGGGCTAAGTATTCATCTTGAATCGCATAGGTCAGCATCTGCTCGATGTTGGGTGATGAATTTAGCTTGGCCGCAGCGGCACCAAATTCTGTAGCCTGACCAGGATGAATCAAGGTCAAGAGTGTCAACATTAGAGTGAAATAGAACCGTTTCATGAGGTCACCTCAGCTATTTTTTTATAGCATAGTCCAAAAATAAACGGTTTAATAAATTTATCAGCAATGAACATGATAACGGTGTGAGCCCGCGTAGGAACTACGCCACAAGCGGCTGTGGCGTAGCAGAGATGTCCTGTTCACTTAACTCATGATGCGTTACGGCGATTCAGTAAATATACCAGCGACAGCATCACCGGAACTTCAACTAAAACCCCGACTACAGTGGCTAATGCCGCTCCCGAGTGCAGCCCAAATAACGAAATGGCGACGGCGACCGCCAATTCAAAAAAGTTAGATGTGCCGATCATGCAGGCAGGGGCCGCAATCTCATGAGGGAGTTTTAAACGCTTAGCCGCATAGTCACTTATGGCAAAGATGCCGTAGGTTTGCAGTAATAATGGAATGGCGATCATCAAAATAATTAAAGGTTTCGCTGTAATGGTTGGGGCTTGCAACGCAAACAGTAAAATGACTGTCAGTAACAGACCAATGATTGACCACGGTTTGAGTTTTAGGACCAGTGCCGAAAGTTTTTCAGGGCTTAAACGGCGGCGGGTGATATAACCCGTTAACAGTGGGAGAACCACGTATAGGAGCACTGAGATCAGTAGCGTATCCCAAGGGACCTCAATTTGACTTATGCCGAGTAAAAAGGCCGTAATGGGTGCAAAAGCAAACACCATGATGAGATCGTTAATTGCCACTTGTACCAAGGTATAGTTGGGATCTCCTTTAGTCAGTTGGCTCCAGACAAAGACCATCGCTGTACAAGGGGCAGCCCCAAGCAAAATCATGCCGGCGATATAATCGCTGGCGGTATCCGAGCTGACCCACGGCGAGAAAATCCCTCTGAAAAAGAGCCAACCGAGTAGGGCCATCGTAAAAGGCTTGATCAGCCAGTTGACGACTAAAGTCAGTAATAGTCCTTTGGGACGACGTCCGACATGGCGAATGGCTCTAAAGTCAATTTGGATCATCATCGGATAGATCATCAACCAAATTAAAACGGCGACCACCAGATTGACATGTGCATATTCACAGGCAGCCACTTGAGCAAATAGCTCTGGTATCAGGTTTCCTAGCAGCACACCCGCTATGATCGCGAATGCCACCCATACGGACAGGTATTTTTCAAAGCGTCCCATCAATTGGCTCCTGAATTAATTGGTTCTGACGATTGCACCGAGCGCAGTAAAGGCGGAGGGGCGCTGCTGCGGTGGAAGTTTGGCAATCGTTTTAAGCTCATCCACTCGTGATGCAATGACCGCAATGGTCTTTCTAAATGCCTCGGCCAGTTGCGATTCGGTGCCGGTCAGTTTGGATGGATCTTGCAGCTCCCAATGGACCACCAACGCATTGCCAAACCAGACCGGGCAAGCTTCTTTAGCTGCGGAATCACAGACGGTAATCACAACATCGGGGTGAAAATCAGCAAAATCATCCCAAGACTGGCTACGTAAATGATCGGTGTTAATCCCGGCTTCATTTAAATATCGAATCGATAGCGGATGCACTTCTCCGGCTGGCTGACTCCCGGCACTTCGGGCCTCAAGAATCTCACCGGCTAATTGACGGGTGATTGCTTCGGAGAGAATACTCCGGCAACGGTTATGGGTGCAGATATACAGTATTTTCATGATCGGGTCTCACAGCGAGCTGGGCCACAGGCCGCTAATCGTTGATGGCAGTGTTGTAAATAATCCGGGTGCAGTTGTGCGGTCTTATGTAATAGTTCCGCGATCCATTCTGGAAGTTGCGGATGCAAACGGTAGTGGATCCATTTGCCGCGCCGTTCATCACTGACCAAATTGAGCTCCCGCAACATTGCCAGATGACGTGAGACTTTGGGCTGGCTTAATGCTAGCGCTGTTTGTAGTTCACAGACACACAAAGAGCCATGTTCGCTGAGTAATAGCAGAGACTTGAGGCGGGTGTCATCGGCGAGTAATTTAAACAGATCGACAGGTGATTGCATCGGGACTCCTTATATATGGATAATCATATATATGAAATTTCATATGTAAAGTGAATTTTGGATGACCTCGAGAGAGGGGATGAGGATCAAATAGAACTTGATGGGGTTGATGAAACAGTTTTCATACGCCGTTCGTGGGTCAAATAGATGATGGCGATGGCGGCCGAGACGGCACCGGACAATGCGCCGATAGCGAGCCCCCAGCGGGCCCCAAATTGGTTGATGATCCAGCCGACAATCGGTGCGCCAATGGGGGTCCCCCCCATCAAGATAGCCATACGAATAGCGATGACTCGTCCGCGCATCAGTGGATCGGTCGAGAGTTGGACCAGACTGTTATTGGTGTTGTTAAAAATGAGCGTAGAGATCCCGATCACAACCAAGATGACGGCAAAAAATAGATAGTTGGGGGAAAAGGCGGCGATACTGCAACCTAAGGCAAAAATAACGGAGCCGAATAATAAGGTATGCATTTTGGGCTGAGTTTGCATGGCCGAAATCAGTGAGCCGATGAGGGTGCCAATCGCCAGACAGGAGGAAAGGAGCCCGTAACCTTTCGCATCGGTATGAAAGACGGAAGCCGCCATCGTTGAAATAAAAATTGGAAAATTCAGGCCGAAGGTTCCGATGACAAAGGCCATTAGCAAAATTGCGCGAAGATCTGGTCGTTTCCAGACATAAATAAAACCCGCAGTAAAACTTCCTTTGCTTCGCACTGGATGAATATCGCGTTCGAAAAATTGGTCGGGACGCAGTTTGAATAAAACCCATAAAATGGCCCCATAAGAGAGGCCATTGAGAACGAATGCCCAGCCGGTGCCAATTGCAGCGATCAGTAGCCCGGCGATTGCAGGGCCAATCATGCGGGCGGCATTAAATGAGGTCGAGTTTAGAGCAACGGCATTGGCTAAATCGCCGCTTGGGACTAAGTTGCTGACAAAGTTTTGACGAAGGGGAGCATCCAGTGCTGAGGCACAGCCAAACAAGAAAGCGATTAGATAAACCTGCCATAGGGTGATGATCCCGGATATGGTCATCACACCCAATAATAGCGAGAATATGCCCATCAATGATTGGGTGATCCGCATAAATTTGCGTTTATCCACGTAGTCAGCCACAAATCCGGTGACGGGTAACAACAAAAGTTGTGGCCCAAATTGGCAAGCCATGACAATCCCTACCGCGGAAGCATTATGTTCGGTCAGTTGGGTTAGAACTAACCAGTCTTGAGCGGTTCGCTGCATCCAAGTTCCGACATTGGAGACCAAACAGCCTAAGGCCCACAGTCGATAGTTATAACTTCTAAAGGAACGAACCAGATTTGTTAAAGGATTTCTCATGTGGCCTTAAAATGATTGAGCAGCCTCTAGCGACAGTAATTTACTCGTATTTGTATGTATCTAACACAATTTTATTGGTTTTGTGCCGTTATATTACGAAATCATGAACCGGTTAGACGGTGATTTATCGAAATGGAAAAGCCGAGAGTTGTCCCTCGGGCTTCTTTCAAGCTATCCTGAACGGTACGCTCCTGTTCACTTTACGCATTTTAGCTTTACAGGCCCTAGCGTCCGCCGAGTATACGGCCAATTCCTCCTAAAACGGAGCCCTCGCCTTTATCATCACCGCCATGCGCGGGAGCACTGGCTATCAGTCGATCGGCCAAACGGGAGGCTTTGCAACCAAACGGTTCCATGTCCCTGTAAGGTCGCCAAAAACAGACCATCGCTCTTGTGGATCGAGTTCAACTTCGACCAGCGCCTATATTTCATAATCAACTTGATGGGCAGCGTTTGCTCCTGTCGGGAAAGATTTGATTATAGGGGAAAATGATGGCGGTTAAATGTGCGAAGCGATGCAAAAACCGGCGAATCAAGATCCACCGGTTATGATTAAAGACGTGATTTAGGAAGATTAGCCGATATCGATGCTGGCATAGTGGCCATGATGAACCGCACTGGCGACTTTGCCGGGACGGACACAGTCACCGATGGGCCAGAAGTCTAGTACGGTTTCACGAAGTTGTTCTCGTTCCTGGGCACGTGATTTCATCCCTACCGAACAGAAGATCGTATCGGCTGGGAAGGTAAGCTGATGACCTTGGCTGTCTTCAGCAATCACACCTTCAGCGGTGATCGCTTTAACTTTGGTACTTAAGTGGACATCAATGCCTTCGCGTAATTCAATGTTGAGTCCCATTTTGTGGAAGACATTGGCGTCGATGGCAAAATCATCCCGTGCTTCAAGCAAGGTGACTTTTTTATGCTCACGTTTAAAGTGGATGGCAGTTTCTGAACCGACCAATCCCGCGCCAATAATCACCACATTCTCGCCGATATTCGGAGTTTCTTTGGCCAGTTCAGAGCAATAAACGACTCGTGGGTCATCGATACCCGGAATGTTGGGGTGGATAGGGGTTGCGCCAATCGCGCAGATCAGAGCATCGGGCTGGATCGCATCCACCAGCGTTGGATCGACCGGAGTGTTCAACCGAACTTCAATGTTGTCATATTGTTCGATTTGATGGATGAGCCATTTTGAAAAACCGTAGTAGTTCTTTTTAAAATCAACATGGGCTTCACAGTTGATTTGGCCCCCGAGTTTATCGGTGGCTTCGCACAGGATCACTTGATGATGGCGTTGAGCGGCAGTGAGTGCTGCTTGCATTCCACCGGGGCCTCCGCCTGCAATTAAGATTTTTTTAGGTGATTCAGGCAGTGGGGTTGGGGAGAAGTAGAGTTCTTCTTCACCGATAACAGGGTTGATGGCACAGGCTGTATCTCGGGTCATAATGATGGTGTCCATACAGTGATGGCAACGCATGCATTTCCGAATATCTTGATCCCGGCCTTCTTGTGCTTTTTTCGGCAGGAATGGATCCGCCATGAGGGCTCGGGCCATTTCGACGATATCGGCTTTCCCGGAGGCAATGATCTCTTCGGCAATGTCGGGTTCGGTCAGCGCACCGACCACGGCAACCGGCTTGCGGACATGTTTTTTGATTTCAGCGGCTAGATCGACATTGACCCCATGTGGGACGAACATCGAGGGGTGGGTTCGGACGAATGTTTCGGGAATACACTGGTTCCCGGCACTGACATGAATAATATCGACGTAAGGTTCGATGCCTTGGGCAATTTTAATGGCTTCATCCAAGCCGTGCCCTTCCGGGTATAGCTCCAGTGCATTCATCCGGAATTCAATCGGAAATCCCGGGCCGACCGCATCTCGGATCGCTTTGAGCAGCATAATGGGGAAGCGTAAGCGGTTTTCGAGTGAACCGCCATATTGATCGGTGCGTTGGTTGGTCGGTGATAAAAACTGGCTGATCAACCAGCCGTGGCCACCATGTACCATAACCATTTCAAAGCCTGCTCGTTTGACCAGTGCTGCACTGCGACCGAATGATTCGGCCAGTTCTTTGATCATGGCTTCATCTAGTTCAAATACTTCGACCCCCTCTTCGGTAAATTCATGCATGGGCCCGTAAGGTTTGTATTTGGGATGCGGGTTTTCCAGATTTGGGATCCCGGCGTATTTACCGCCGTGTGAGAGTTCGATACTGGGAATGCAGTTATGACGCCGAATTGTTCGGGCGGCATGAGTGAGTGAAGGCAGAATCAGTGGATCGTAGAGATGTAACTCTTTGGTATGTGGGCTGCCACCTTCTTGTACAATCGATTGACCAACCGTGACGTTGGCGGCTCCCCCTTTGGCGCGTAACTCGAAGAATGCGATGTTTTCTTGAGAGAGAAAACATTCAGGTGAGAGTTCCTGTAGTGATACCGGTGCGGAGAATAGCCGGTTTTTAAATGTGATATTTCCGATCTGTAGCGGAGAAAATAGGTGTGGATATTTTAGTTTCATCATACTCGTCTCTATTTTTAAAATTATTATAAGATGTGCACAATCGATGGTAGGGCAAATAATTAGGCTAACTATTAAAGTAGATCAATTGAATGCTCATAAAAAATATTTTTTAAGTTTAAAATAAAATAATTTTATTGTTTTAAACAAAAAAATTTATATATGTTGAAATTACTAATGTTAAGGCTTGATTATTTTTTACTGAGATCACTATTTTTACTTGTTTTATATTTATGTTGTTAGGTGTATCTATTTAATTAAAAAGAATAATTTAAATTAATATAGCCAATTCCATATGACTCACTCTTCAATGATGATGACTGAAATTAAAAATAAATTAATGTTTAATAAATTATTAATATTTATATTATTAAATATTTAACGATACTGTTATCTATTAAAAGGAGTTGTTTATGAGAGTAATTAAATTGCTACTTTTTTTAAGTAGTGCCATGTTATCTATAGCTGTTAAGGCCGATAATTTTCAGCGCTTAGATGAAGCATTACCGGATCAAATGAATATTACGGCATTCGCACCGGTGTTTGATTTTGATAGTGATAGTTGTTTACCGAGCGCCGGTATTAGTCGCAGTGGCGTTCAAAATGGTGGACTGAACCCCTCGGGGAGCCTGACCGGAGGATGTCGAAATGCGCAATTTTTACAAAGTGCCAACAGCTATCACCGCTATGCCTGTTTGGAGCAGAATGGCCATCAGTATTGTGGCCACTTTTTTGCGCTTTATTTTTTAAAAGATCAAGTATTGGCGGGGATCAATAGTGGACATCGCCATGACTGGGAACAGGTGGCAATATGGACAGAAGATGGCCGAGTCGTCTATGGTGGATATAGTGCGCATGGTGATATGTATAACCTCCCGGCGGCTGAAATTCCGCAGCAAAACGGTCATTTGAAATTTGTATATCATAAAGATGGTGTTTTAACGCATGCGTTTCGCTTTGCTAAAACTGATGAAAATGCAGAAAATCCCTATGGACAATTTGTCACGCCTATTATTGTTAATTGGTATCAAATGTCGGGGGATTCTGTTGCAAATGAACAATTACGTCAGTCCCTGAACGCTTTTGATTATGGCAATGCAATCGTTCCCATTAAAGATAGTAATTTCTTAACGAATCTGAATCGATTTCGTCCGGCGAGTTTTCCTGAATTCACTCGTGCGAGTGTGACTCAGTCTCGTTAATGTGAATTGAAGCGAATGCCGGTATTTATGTAGCATGCAACAGCTTGATTGGGATAGTGTTTTATTCTGTCATCAGTGATATGAATAGTTATTTATTATTTTTAGGGGTGGGGGACTTGGCCTCACCCTTTTTAGTTGCATAATGGGGCATCTGTTTATTTTTGTCTGTTGATTATGCCTCATCACTTATTATCGATTCAGAGTCATGTTGCCTATGGCCATGTAGGAAATTGTGCCGCAGTGTTTCCATTGCAACGTCAAGGATTTGAAGTCACGGCGATTCATACCGTGCAATTTTCAAATCATACGGGATATGGTGAATATACCGGAGATATATTTAGTCCCGATCATCTTATGAAAATATTAGATGGTATTGAGGCTCGAGGGGCTTTAGATAATATGTCGGCGTTGTTGACCGGCTATCTGGGGGATAAGCATACGGGCGAAGTGGCTCTGGAAGCATTGCGTCGGATCCGTTCCAAACGACCGGATGCCCTTTTTTGTTGTGATCCGGTGATGGGCGATGTGGATCGAGGGTTTTATGTCCAAAGTGGTTTGCCTGAGTGGATCCGTGATCAGGCAATTCCGAATGCCGATATGATTACACCGAATCAGTTCGAATTAAGTTTTTTGGCCGACATGACGATTACCACTTTGGAGGATGCATTGCAGGCCGCGGCTCGGGTACGAGCGCATGGTCCTCGTCAGGTTTTGATGACTTCTCTGGAAGTCGATGAATTGGCTGACGATCAAATTGGATTGTTATTGGATAATGAACAGGGGAGTTGGTTGGTTTGTACGCCCAAATTAGATTTCCCTATTCCTTTAAATGGTGCGGGTGATGTCACCAGTGCTCTTTTTCTAGCGCAATGCCTGAAAGGCGCAGGCCCTGAGCAAGCGATTCAGTTTGTAGCCGCTTCGGTATATGCGTTATTTAAACAGACCTATACGGCAGGAGAGCGTGAACTGCAATTGATTGCGGCTCAGGATGTCATGCTGAATCCCCCCCAACTTTTTAAACTTCAAAAGCTAAGATAAGGTTTACAACGGATGTCAGAAGAAAGATATGCAGCGACGCAGCCAGTCGATAGTTCTAACAAGATGTTGCTTTTTAGTGACTTCTTTTCTTTATGGTTTTCTTTAGGCGTTGGACTCGCCGTTTTGGAAACCGGGGCCCTGCTGGCTCCCGGATTGGGTTTCTGGGGATCGGTGGCCGCTATTATTATCGGGTCACTGGTTGGGGTGTTCTTTCTGGCATTGATGGGCTGGATGGGATTTCGCCATGGTCAGACTTCGATGGCGTTGATGGGCGGATTACTCGGCTCACGAGGGATCTGGATCCCATCATTTTTGAATATGGTGCAGTTAATGGGGTGGGGCGCATTTGAAATTATTCTGATGCGTGATGGTGCTACGTTGCTGATGAAGCAGTGGCTAGGTGCCGATAGTTTCTGGACCAGTTCTCTGCTGTGGACGTTGATCTTAGGGGTATTAGCGACACTACAGGCTATTGGGGGGCCATTGACTTGGTTTCGGATCTTTTTACGTCGATTCGGGTTGTGGATTGTCGTCATTGCCTGTGGTTGGTTATCGGTGCGGTTATTTACCCAGCCGCTGCCACAGGATATCTGGTCGGTCAAAGGCGATGGTTCGATGCCCTTTGCTCTGGGAACGGATATTGTGATTTCAATGGCGTTAAGTTGGTTGCCGTTGATTGCCGATTACACCCGTTTTGGCCGTAAGGCAGGCAGTACGGTTTCAGGGACGGTGCTGGGCTATTTGCTTGGAACTATCTGGATTATGGTGTTGGGAACCGCTTATATTCTGCTGGGAACCGACCACTCCGATATGTCACAGTTAATGGTGTCTCTGAGTCTGGCCAGTGCCGGATTACCACTATTTTTCATCTTGTTGGATGAAACCGAAAATGCCTATACGCCGATCCATTCTGCGGCCGTTTCGGGAAATCTGTTATGCCGACTCAACACCAGTTACCTGTCCTGTCTGTTTGGGGTTGTCTCTATTATCGTAGCAAGCGTGGTTCCGGTTTCGGCATTTCTGGACTTTCTACTGTGGATCGGTTCGTTGTTCGCGCCGTTATTTGCGATGTTGCTCGTTGATTATTGGCTGTTGAAACGCTCGACTCAGGCGACACGTCTGTTTAGTTGGGGTGTGGCCGTGGCTTGGATCGGTGGGGTTGTGGTTTACCATTTAATGGCAACCTATGCGCCATCGTGGGGGGCTACATTGCCCGCGATGATCGCAAGTGGATTGTTGCGGCTGGTCGTTGCGTTTGGCCAAAGTAAATGGCGAGTATTGACCCATCAAGCCTCATAACGTTTGTAACGTAATGATTCGATGATTGGGATAGAAAAAAGCGCCATGACGGCGCTTTTGCATGGAAGGGAACCGTTGTCTTTTAAGCGTGCTGTTTTAGATAGCGTTGCCCGATGGCATCGGCTGCCAGCATGGCATGGTAAACTTCCTGTTCGCTGACTCGCATGGGCATATTGCTCATGGTGTCTCCTTCTGCGCAGGCAATAGCGGCCACTCGTCTCCATTGGGATTCGTCGAATTCTTTCATGCCCAGAGCTGTCATGGTCATCGGTAGATCAGCAGTGTGCATGATCGAGAGTACTTGTTGCCATTCGGCATCGGGGGCGTTTTCCAGAACTAATTGTGTCATGAGTCCAAATCCTACTTTTTCCCCATGTTGACTACCATGTAGATCGGGAACGGCTGTAAGCCCATTACTGATGGCATGGGCCGCAGCTAATCCACCGGCTTCGGCACCGACACCACTTAAGTAAATGGTCGCCTCAACGGTTTGCTCCAGAGCGGGGGTGATAATTTTGCGACGGATGGCTTCAATGGCATTCGCGGTATTTTCACAGAGCAGCTGATAGCAGAGCTGGGCTAGGCCGAGTCCGGTGCGGGATGGGCGTTTTAAAACCAGGTTGACCCCATCGGCCTGATAACAGGCGCGAGCTTCAAAATAAGTGGCCAGTGCATCGCCGACTCCGGCCGAGAAGAAACGTTGCGGTGCTGCTGCAATAATTGCCAGATCGGCAATAACGACATCCGGGTTCTGAGGCAAAAATAGATAACGGTCAAATTCACCGTCTTCTTTGTAAATGACGGCCAGCGCTGTACAAGGTGCATCAGTTGCGGCAATTGTAGGGAAGATAACCACTGGCAGTTTAAGTTGATAGGCGGTCGCTTTGGCTGAATCTAATGTTTTGCCGCCACCGATGCCGACGATGACATTGCATTGGTGTTGTTGACTCAGTCCGGCGAGTCGATCAATTTCCTGCTGGGTACATTCGTAGTTGAATTTAACCGCGGTTCCCTGGATATCGTTGGCTTTAAATTGAGTCATGGCCTGGGTTTGCACCCGTTCCAGAATAAATTCATCGCAGATTACGAGCGCATTGTTTCCAAGATTACTGATGTGTTCATGCAGTTGTGGTAATAAATCTGTGCCGATGACAAAGCGTTTGGGAGATGTAACGGTCCGAACTGGAATGTTTGTGCTCATAATAATTCCTTATGGTCTCTAAGAAATAAGGTAGGAAATGTTGTGTCTAAAAGAACTAGGCACATATTTTATTGATTAAATCAATAATAGAAGTGCATTATACACCTTTTTGAGGTTATCAATTTTGATTTAGTTTGTGTTTTGTAAAAAAGGTTACCAGATTGAGTGGATGGTTATTGAGCGGTTATTTCTATGGGATTGAAACTGTCGATAAACTGATTCTGATTTAAATTGAGTAACCCAATATAACCTTTATTGGTATTCTTTATTTTGTACATCGCCTGATCAGCATAATGAATGAGTTGGGATAATTCTGATGTTGTATCCGTATCACTAAAGCAGATCCCGATGGTGGAACCGACTTGAACGGTGGTGTCGGTATCGATGGCAATGGGGGAATTCAGATGTTGTTGCAATCGTGTAGCATAGGCCATTGCAATATTTTGATCGGTAAGTTGATGACAAATCATGGCAAATTCATCTCCCCCAAAACGGGCGACAATATCCGTATTGCGGCTGTGCTGAGTTAATCGCTCGGCAATGATTTTGAGTAGAATATCTCCGGCGGCATGTCCATGTCGGTCATTGATGGGTTTAAAGCCATCTAAATCGATAATCAACACGGCAATTGGTCCATGATAGTGTTGCTTTAACTTTTGAAACTGTTCAGTTAATCCCAGTCGGTTATAAATCTTGGTCAGAGGATCTAAAGCGGCCATCAACGCGAGTTGTTGTTTGGTCTGTTCCAGTGTGGCGGTTCGTTCAGTGACGCGGCGCTCTAGTAGTTGTTCCTGGAGTGACAGGGTGCGAAGTAGCGTTTCTTGTGCATTATCTTTTTGTTTTTTAAGTTCATTAAACCGAGATGCGAGTCCGAAAGAGAGCAGAATCATTTCCAGTGCAGCACCGATCTGCAGCCCATAGACGGTGATGAAATTAGACGGAATGAGTCCGGTGTTGCGAATGGATACCAAGGTGGTCCCAATCAGCAGAAAAATCCAAGCGATGAGATAATAACGAGCTGCGGATACTTTATACCGTAGTCCGACCAATCCACTGAGAAACAGGAAGAAAGCCATACTACAGCCTAAGAGAGACATGATTTTTACCGCTAACTGTGCCGGTAAGATGATGGTCCCGATGGTTAAAAGGAAGCATCCGACGCACGCTAATTTTTGAGTTTGGTAAAATCGGGGGGAATGTTGCTCTAAATTTAAAAAGTAACGGGCAAACAGAACGGCCAGCGTGACGGCTAGTGAAAAACCGGTTGGGACAATGTAATTGATGAATGGCCCAATGATTGGCCACAGATAAAGGCCGGCTACACCATTGGCTGTCGAGGTGGTAAACCCAAAAACACTACAAAAACAGGCATAGAGTAAAAAGACGCGCTGTTTAAGAACCAATCCCAAGAATAAATTATATATAGATAAGGCGAGCACCATACCGGAAAAAACCGCCTGAACCAGCAGCATCCGCTCACTATTTTTTATATAGTCCTGATAGGGGTACAGCATGGCGTTGAGAGTCATACTGCCATTGGCTTGCGCCCGGATATAAAGTGTGAGAGTTTGGTGGTGATCGATATTAATCGGAAATGCCGGATGAATGTCTTCGAGCGCTCGTTGTGCTGGAGCGACGGCAAACCCAGACTGCATGGTATTGCTTTGTTGGTGGTGGGTTGTATAGACGTTAATTTGATCCAGATATGGATACTGGAACATTAAAACGAGATGCTGGGGATGATCACTGCTGGAATAAAGTTGCAGCTTGAGCCAGATAATATCGTTAGTGTAGCCAAAATGCAGATCATCCCGGTTGTGAGCCGGATGAAAATCTTGATCTGGACGATGCATAATATCGGACAAGGTCAGTGTACGGCTTGGATCAATCAGTACCTGAACGGATGTGTCGAGTGGTGTTGCCTGAAAATTCGCTGGAATTTCAATAGAGTAGGCATAACTGCATGAGATGAATCCCCATCCCCATATAATAATCAACCAACTCCAGAGATGCCGTATGAATATGAGAGGCATTGATGTCAATCCGTTACCTTACCGTCCATAATCTTCGATTAATTACAACCAGAAGATCCTATTATAAGATGTTTCAAATTGCCGTTATTGTATCTAATTTCGACGAAGTTTACTTTATTTTGTGTGATAATTCTTAAATCGATTAGTGAAGGCATCTATTTTTAGCCGTTGAAATGCTGTTGTGTGTGACGAATAAGTACTGATTTTTTCATCAGTTATTGTTGGGTGTGTTGGTTACCGTCTCTGAACATTTATGTGAGTACTTACTTATTAAATAATGTTAGATGTTTTTATAGGTGATTGAAAAATGGTGGTGGGATTTGAAATCTGGTTGCCGTTAGCTGCGGTGTGCTTGTTGGGGGCGATGTCTCCGGGACCCAGTTTGGCGATGATTGTGCGACATACGTTGTCCGGACGACGTAAAGAAGGATTAACCGCGGCCTGGAGTCATGCGACCGGAATTGCCATTTATGCCACATTAACGGTATTGGGACTGGCGGTGCTGTTAACCAAAGCCCATCTGGTGTTTACGGTGATTTCATTGTTGGGTGCTTGTTATCTGATTGGGTTGGGAACTCAGGCATTATTCAGTCGCGGAGGGGCACTGGATTTACAGCAAGGGGCTGCGGTAGGTTCAGTATGGCATGCTGCGCGGGACGGATTTGCTATTTCATTATTAAATCCGAAAATCCTATTATTTTTTATTGCGTTATTCAGCCCGTTTGTCGCCAGAGAGCATGTAATTAGCCATCATGTGTTAGTCATGACGCCGTGGTTTATCGATGGTCTTTGGTATTCGGTGGTGGTGATGTTGCTGAGTCAGGCCTCTATATTACAGTGGATGCGCCGCCACAGTCGCTGGATAGACCGGATCACCGGTTGTATTTTATTGGGCATTGGTCTGGTTGTGATTGTCGAAGAATGGCTTAACTTTTAGTGTAATCAGCAAACCGGGCGATAGCCTGCGCTCGACTTTGTTTCAGATCGACGATAGGAAGTGGGTAGCCGAGTTCTCGGCATTGAACGAGACTGGGTTGATGGATAGTACGATGATCCAGTGAAGCCAGTTCTGGGACCCAATGTCGGATATAGTCTCCTTGAGGATCAAACTTCCGGCTTTGCGTGATAGGATTGAATACCCGAAAATAAGGGACTGAATCGGTGCCTGTTGAGGCGCTCCACTGCCATCCGCCATTATTGCTGGCTAAGTGACCATCGATCAATTGGCTCATGAAGTATTGTTCTCCGCGGCGCCAGTCTAGCCATAAATTTTTACAGAAAAATGAGGCCGTTAGCATTCGGACCCGGTTATGCATCCAACCTGTGGTGTTGAGTTGGCGCATTCCGGCATCAATAATGGGAATGCCGGTTTTCCCTTGTTGCCAGGCCTGCTCGGCTTGAGAATTATGATCCCAGTGAATGGTTCGGGTTTGTTCTTTAAAAGCGAGCCCCTGACTGATGCTGTTAAATTGTGCCAGTAAATGAATATAAAACTCCCGCCAGATGAGCTCATTGAGCCAACAGGTGGCGCCTTCCTGTTCTTGTTTAAATGCCAGAAGTGCAATCGCCTGTCGGGTTGAAATAACGCCGAATAATAGTGCTGGAGATAGTCGGCTGGTGGCGGATATTCCGGGAAAATCACGTTTCTGGTGATAATGATCCACGGCATTTTGAACAAACTGGTTGAGATGGGTCAGCACTAGCTCTTCGGTTACGGGCCAGGCGTTGATCTCGGTGGATTGCATCCGGCAAAGCTGTGGATCGGTCAACCCTTGATCACATTCTGGCCAGTATTCATTGGTACTGATGCAGCGCTGAGGAGGCGGCAGTTGTGTGATAGCTTGTCGCCAGGCTTTAGAAAAGGGGGTAAAGACCCGATAGGGTTG
Source organism: Celerinatantimonas marina (assembly GCF_046054165.1). Taxonomy (NCBI): domain Bacteria; kingdom Pseudomonadati; phylum Pseudomonadota; class Gammaproteobacteria; family Celerinatantimonadaceae; genus Celerinatantimonas; species Celerinatantimonas marina. The sequence goes on from NZ_JBFNXK010000012.1 coordinate 132,666, forward strand.
GCCGCTGGCCGTTTTTAAGGTGCCGGGGGGTATACAGGTTTGGGTGGTTAATTGATGCCAGCGAAGATCAGTTTTTGTAAGTTGTGCCTGAATATGCTGATCGCGGATCCGCTCCCATAGTCCGTATTCATCCCCGCTGATCAGATGCTGGATCGAGAGTTCTTGGCAAAGCTGCGTAATGGCTGTTTCACTATCGTCATAGGTGGGGGTTTCCAGTACGATCAACGGAATATTATGGTTAGCGAGCTCATGTCGGAATGCGACAATACGTTGGAGTTGATAGCTATTGCGGATCGGGCTGTGATGTTGTTTTTGCCATTGATCGGGACAGAGACAATGCACCGCATAGATGGGCCCTGGTAGCGTCGCAGCTTGTTCCAATAGTGGATTATCATGGAGTCGTAGTTCGTGGCGAAACCAGATTAAAATAGCCATTCGTATGAGCCTAACGAGAGTGAATGAATAGCTTGAGTGTAAATCATATTGAATGAGTTTGTCGCATATCCCCGATGTTAAATGCAAGGGATCCGCTAAGACAGCAGCGTTGGTTGACTTCGGTGCTGGTGTCGATACGGTAGGCGTGTGAGCTATTCTGAATGCTGATGGCCTTTTGAATCAATGGAGCGCCGGTTGTTATTGTGGTTAAGAGAGGCATCATGCTGATTACCTTGCTGGATTATTTTGGAACGGCTGTGTTTGCGGCATCCGGAGTGTTGGTAGCTCGTCGGCGTCGGATGGATTTGTTTGGGGCTCTGGTATTGGCGGCCTGTACAGCCATCGGTGGGGGAACCGTGCGAGATATGGCGTTGGGAAATACACCGGTATTCTGGATCCATCAGGTTGGGTACTTGTGGGTGATCCTGATTGCATCGTTACTGACGATGGTAGGACTCATTCGATTCTCTCATCCTCGTTGGTGGTTACTACCGGTCGCCGACGCGATTGGAATGGCGACCTTTATGGCGATTGGAGCCATAAAAGCACAGCAATTATCCGCGCCTTTATTAGTGTGCATCATGATGGGGGTTTTGACAGCCTGCGGCGGTGGTATGTTACGGGATGTGCTGGCGAATCGGGTGCCTCTGGTGTTGCGTCAGGAGATTTATGCGACGGCGTGTATTATCGGCGGATTGTGTTGGGCTTTGGCGGTTATCATGGCCACGCCGGTGTGGGTGAGTACCTTGTTTTGTATTCTACCCGCTTTGTTGATCCGGTTGATTGCGATTCGCTACCATCTATCGTTGCCGATTTTGAGTCTTAGAGGGTCTAAATAAGTGTTCGGCCACAGAGGACATTCCCAACGTCGACACGCATCGACCCTTCCATAGGGCTTCACTGCGTCATTCCTAACGCGGTGGGCCACAATTGGAAACACTTATTTAGTCCTCGATAATGAAGGAGTTGAAATGTTGGAAGTACAGTCAGACATTCACATACCGGAGAGTGCTTTACTGGTTCAGCAGATCCGGGCCAGTGGTCCGGGGGGACAAAATGTGAATAAAGTGGCTTCAGCGGTTGAACTGCGCTGTTATATTGCCGCCACTGGATTAAGCTGGCCACAACAACAGCGGATCCGTCAGTTTGCGGATCAGCGCATTACCCGACAGGGCGAAATTGTGATTAAGGCGCAGCAGTATCGAACCTATCAGCAAAATCTGGAAGATGCCCGGTTACGGCTGGTCGAATTGCTTCAAAAAGCGTTGTATGTGGCTCCGAAGCGGCGGCCTACTCGCCCGACTCGAGCTTCGGTTTCTCGACGATTAGAAAGTAAAAAAAAGCGCAGTGAAACAAAATCACTGCGCTCGAAACCGTATTGAGGTGATTTGAATCAATTACAGTTTATTTTGCAGGATGTTGAGCATCCGGCGGAGTGGTTCAGCGGCACCCCATAAGAGTTGGTCACCGACGGTGAAAGCGGAAATATATTCAGGCCCCATGGCCAGTTTTCGAATACGTCCGACTGGAACGCTCAAAGTACCCGTGACCGCTGTTGGGCTGAGTTCCTGAATGCTTTCGCTTCGTTCGTTAGGGATCACTTTCACCCAATCGTTATGCTGCGCCAGAATGGCTTCGATTTCTGATACGGGGAGATCTTTTTTGAGTTTGATGGTGAGTGCCTGAGCATGGCAACGCATGGCACCAACCCGCACACACAGGCCATCAATTGGAACCGGCTGATCTTGCAGACCTAAAATTTTGTTCGCTTCAGCCTGAGCTTTCCATTCTTCTTTGCTTTGACCCGATGGCAGTTGCACATCGATCCAAGGGATTAAACTTCCAGCTAGTGGGACACCAAACTGATCGGTTGGGAAATCATCTGAGCGCATTTTGGCCGCTACTTTGCGGTCGATTTCCAGAATGGCTGAAGCAGGGTCGGCCAGCTCATCGGCTACCACGTTGTAAAGTTCACCCATTTGTGAGATGAGTTCTCGCATATTGCGAGCACCGGCACCGGAAGCGGCCTGATAGGTCATTGGGGTGACCCATTCGATGAGGTTCTGCTCAAATAAACCACCGATAGCTATCAGCATCAGTGATACAGTGCAGTTTCCTCCAATGAACGTTTTGCAGCCGTTTTGTAGCGCTTGATCGATCACATGGCGATTGACTGGATCTAAGATGATAACGGATTCATCGACCATCCGTAGGGCTGAGGCTGCATCGATCCAGTAACCTTGCCAGCCACTGGCCCGAATTTTAGGATAGATAGCGTTGGTGTAATCGCCACCCTGACAGGTCACGATAACATCCATTTCGCTGAGCGCCTTAATGTCGGTCGCGTCTTGAAGGGGCAGCTGATGACCAATTGCAGGACCGGTTTGTCCTACCTGAGAGGTTGTGAAAAAAACAGGCTCGATACTGGCAAAATCATTTTCTGCCTGCATCCGCTCCATCAGCACGGAACCAACCATTCCGCGCCAGCCAACAAAACCAACTTTCATTACTGACTCATCCTCATGTGGTGTATAGACGTCTAGACTGAGGATTTACATTATCATTGCTTATTATGGATATCTAGCAGCTCAAGATAATAAGAGGACAGTTTTGGGAGAGGTGTGCAAAGCAGTAGAAATATCTAAAAACAGCACTGTTTTCGGAAAAGTCAGCTATAGCTTGAGAATGATTCGATTGAGTTTAAATCAAACGCGTCCTGAAGGCTGTCTCTTGATCACATTTACTGCTTAAGCCCAACGGTTTATTCCCGTTAACGATTCATTCTGCCCACTAGTCTGGCAAATAGTAAGTTCCCTGAAAACCCCACCCAGCCTCCCCTTAAAAAGGGGAGGGGTTCGATAGCCAAAGGGAAAGTCAAATCAACGTGTTTTCCCTCTTGAAAAGGGGCGTCACTCCAATCCGTTCTCCCTCTTAAAAATGGGATGTCACTCCAATCCGTTCTCCCCCTTTTTAAGGGGGAGCTAGAGGGGGTGTACAGACCGGGGACATGGTTTACAAAATAAACTGGAGACATCGTTTACACACGTTAACACTCATAGTCGGA
>NZ_JBFNXK010000013.1:0-134744 GCF_046054165.1 Celerinatantimonas marina
TTGGCTGGTGTGCCGTGTCAGTGGTGGTGCATTATAGGGATTTGCCGGACAAGCGCAAGAACTTTTTTGAAGAAAATTATATATTTTTATTACACACACTTTTACCACAGATTAGTCACAATGTTTTCCACAATTTCTCTCTTTTGGGGCGATGAAATAAACGATTCACCGCCATCATTCTTATATTTAACTTTGTTTAGCGATGAGCTGCGCGGCGGCGGCCAAATCATCCAGAATATAAGTCGCTAGTTGTTCACCATCTTGGGTGAGCGGTTTGCCACTGCGAACTAAAATCCGTTGCTCTACGCCTGCATTTTTAGCAGCTTCCAGATCAGAGGCTTTATCGCCAATCATCCATGATTGCGTCAAGTCAATATTGAGTTCTTCACTGGCTTGCAAAAACATGCCCGGCTTCGGTTTTCGGCAATCGCAATCCTGATGATATTCGCCCTGCCCATAGTCTGGATGATGAGGACAGTAGTAAATTCCCTCTAAGTCGACCCCACGATCCGCTAACGACCAATCCATCCATTCCGTCAGATGAAGAAATTGATCTTCAGAGTACAATCCTCTGGCGATACCAGATTGATTAGTCACCACGACTAATCGCCATCCTAACTTTTTCAGTTGTTGCATCGCTTCAATGCTTCCTTTAATAAAATGGAAGTCATCTGCGGTTGCGACATAATTACCATCTTCATTAATCACCCCATCGCGGTCTAAGAAGATAGCCGGCGTTTTATTCATACTCTGAACTCTATATAAAAAAATTAAAATTAGCTGGGAGTGTAACTGATCTTACCCCCACTTTAATATAGCTATCATACAGCTTAAATAAGAAACCAAACGACTGGACATATTGCGTAATGCTTAAGGATCACGCATTCTGTCACTTGACTGCTTCTGATTTTTTACCGAGTTCGGAGTTTATATGCGCTATCACAAAATCCCTCATTCCGACTTATCCATTAGCTCACTTTGTCTAGGTACCATGACCTGGGGTAAGCAAAACAGCGAACACGAAGCCCACCAGCAACTCGATTATGCACTTACGCGCGGTATTAATTTTATCGATACTGCCGAAATGTATCCGGTTCCTCCAGAGTCAGATACCCAAGGGCTCACTGAAACTTATATTGGGAATTGGCTGAAGAAAACCAACCAACGTGAAAAAATCGTTTTGGCCTCCAAAGTCGCAGGGCCTTTTCGAACCAACTATATCCGAGAGAATATGCGTCTTGATCGGCGTAATATCCGTGAAGCCGTACATGCATCGCTTGAGCGTTTACAAACCGATTATCTAGACCTTTACCAGTTACATTGGCCGGATCGCAGTGCCAACTTTTTTGGTCAACTTGGGTTTGAAGCAAATCCAAATGAGTACGGGACCCCGATTGTCGAAACCTTGCAAGCGCTCAGTGAGCTAGTCAAAGAGGGGAAAATTCGCTATATCGGTGTTTCGAATGAAACCGCTTGGGGAGTGAGTCAATATTTGCGACTGGCAGAAAAACACGACTTGCCACGAATGGTAACCATTCAGAATCCCTATAACCTGCTTAATCGCAGTTTTGAAACCGGTTTGGCCGAATTTGCCTATCGAGAGGGAGTTGAGTTGTTGGCTTATTCTCCACTGGCTTTTGGAATGTTAAGCGGTAAATATCTGAATAACCAATGGCCTAAGAATGGCCGATTAACACTATTTAAACGTTTTTCTCGCTATTTAAGTGAACAAGGGTATGCGGCTACCCAGGCCTATGTCGATTTAGCGCAATCCCACCATCTTGATCCGGCACAAATGGCACTGGCTTATGTCAATTCCCGACCTTTTCTAGCTTCCAGTATTATTGGTGCCACCTCAATGGAACAGTTGATCAGTAATATTGATAGTATTGATCTGGAACTTTCCGGTGAAGTCATCAGTCAGATAGAATCAATACATCAGCGATACACGTATCCTTGCCCCTAAGCTAAACGTCGCGAATGATACATACCGTTCGCGACGTTGATCAATTGAGCACACATCTTATGTTATTAAAAAATCGAATCCGATTAACGACTATCACTATTATGAGCGCGAGTGTACTGCTCAGCGGCTGTAGTCTGTATCCGTTTCACAGCAATGTCGATAAAGAAAATTTTAAAGAATATTTTAAAACCTCAAAAATTCAGGTGCTCACGAAAGAGCAACTGCTCGAGCACCACTATCAAGTATTAGGCACCTTAGAAGGCCATGCTTGTCAGGAAAAGGATAATCAGCCTCCCGCCGATAAAAAACAAGCTCAAGTGGATTTGATCCGTCAAGCCGCTGATATGCCACAAGCCAATGCGGTTGTTTTTTCAACCTGTGCCAGTTACCCCGCAGATAACGTTTGCTACAGCTCCGTCAGCTGCTATGGAAAGGTTGTTCAGGTATTGGACTAAATCGTCATGGATAAATACACCATTGAGCCCATTGGCTATATTCGTTCACCTTACTTAGAAAAATTTGCAGTCCCTCGTCAACCAGGACTAGTGACAACTGCAACGACCCAGTTACAACTCATCGAGCCTTATAATGCACAGGAAATTATTGATGGGATCGAGCAGTTCAGCCATTACTGGCTCATCTTTGGTTTTCATCAGAATCAAGGATGGAAAAACAAAGTGCGTCCGCCTCGATTAGGAGGTAACCAAAAGATCGGTGTCTTTGCTAGTCGTTCCACTTTCCGACCGAATGGAATGGGATTATCAGTGTTGGAACTAAGTCATATCGACTATCTCAGTGAAGGCCCTTGCCTGAGTTTTCATGGCGGTGATCTGGTCAACGGCACGCCTGTTTTCGATATCAAGCCTTACCTTGATTACGCCGATCATATTGAACATACACGAGCAGGCTATGCCGCTGAAGCCCCCACGGCAAAACTTGACCTCCAATGGAGTGAGATCGCACTGCGCCAACAAAAAAATCTTGGATTAACATCCAATGACATTCGATTGATTGAGGATGTACTACGCCAAGATCCGCGCCCCAGCTATCGATATAAACCGGGCAAAGCCGATCATCACCATTATGGCGTGCAACTCATCCGCTTTAATATCCGCTTTATTGTGACAGGTGAACAATGCCAGATTATCGAGATCAGTCCGCTCTAGCGCATTATCAAGACCAACATAAAAAACGCCTAAGCTGGATGCCTTGGTTGTACTACCGACTAAAAGAAAAACATTTAAGTTGGGCTCGCCCTTGGCAAACATCATTACAAACAGAGCTCTCAGCACTTGAAACCGTTTCATTTGGTCAAAATTGTTTTCTGGCTCCAGAAGCCCAACTATTTGCAGAGCCCGGACGCGCTATCACCATGGGTGACGGCAGCTTTATTGCCGCAGAGAGTTTCTTGCATGGTCCTATCCAAATAGGGCGCGAAGTCGCCATTAATCATCGCTGTAGCTTCGATGGTGGCACTAAGGGCATTATTATTGGCGATCAAACCCGCATCGCCAACTCAGTGCAGATCTGGGGATTCAATCATGGGATGCATCCAGAACATCCCATTTATCAGCAAAATACCCGTTCGCTTGGGGTCATTATTGGCAACGATGTCTGGATTGGTGCCGGTGCAGGTATTGTCGACGGCGTAAAAATCGGCGATCATGCCATCGTCGGAATGAATGCCGTGGTGACAAACGATATTCCTGCGTGGGCTATCGTCGCAGGCAACCCGGCAAAAATTATTGGAGATAGGCGCGACAAATCCTGACAGCCTCATGACTGCCTGATAAAATCAGACCATCTTAGATTATTGATACCTACATGAAAGGACAACCATGCGTTCGAGTAAATATCTTCTTTCTACTCTTAAAGAAACGCCTAGTGACGCAGAAGTCATCTCCCATCAGTTGATGCTGCGCTCTGGCATGATTCGGAAACTCGCTTCAGGCCTATATACTTGGCTCCCGACCGGTGTTCGGGTTCTGCAAAAAATTCAAAATATTGTCCGCGAGGAGATGGATCGGGCAGGCGCTATTGAAATCAATATGCCGGTTGTTCAACCAGCCGACCTTTGGCTCGAATCAGGCCGTTGGACCAAATATGGCCCTGAACTGCTGCGAATTAAAGACCGCCATGACCGTGACTTTGTATTAGGTCCAACACATGAAGAAGTCGTCACGGAGTTAGTTCGCAAAGAGATCAGCAGTTATAAACAACTCCCGTTGAACCTATATCAGATCCAGACTAAATTCCGTGATGAAGTGCGTCCTCGTTTTGGTGTGATGCGAGCCCGCGAGTTTGTGATGAAAGATGCGTATTCGTTCCATATTGATCAAAGTTCTCTGGAAGAAACTTACCAAACAATGTTCGATGCTTATTGCCGTATTTTTGATCGTTTAGGCTTGGAATACCGTCCAGTGCTGGCTGATACAGGTAGCATTGGGGGTAATAACTCCCATGAATTCCACGTACTCGCACAATCCGGTGAAGATGATATCGTCTTTTCCGATGCCGGAGATTATGCCGCCAATATGGAAAAAGCAGAAGCACTGGCTCCCATTGGTGAACGTCCAGCCCCCAGTCAGAAAATGACTTTAGTCGATACCCCCGATGCCAAAACAATTGATGAGCTTGTCTCTCAATTTGGTTTAACGATTACTCAAACAGTCAAAACATTAGTCGTTGTTGCCGCCGAAGAGGCCGATTGTGAACTGGTCGCATTGATGGTTCGTGGTGATCACACTCTCAATGAAATTAAAGCTGAACATCATCCACTCGTGGCTGAACCGCTGCAATTTGCCAGTGAAGAACAGATCCGTCGCGTCATTGGTGCAAGCCCGGGTTCTTTAGGGCCGGTCAATTTACCTATTCCGGTTGTGATTGACCGAAGCGTTGCCAAAATGGCTGACTTTGGTGCAGGGGCTAATATCGATGGCAAACATTATTTTGGTGTCAACTGGGAACGTGATCTTCCGCTGCCAGAAGTAGCCGACTTGCGGAACGTGGTCGCCGGTGATCCCAGCCCTTGTGGCAACGGTACATTGCAAATCAAACGCGGTATTGAAGTGGGTCATATCTTCCAGTTAGGTGATCGTTATTCGAAAGCGATGAATGCAACCGTACTGGATGAACAAGGCAAAAATAAAATTCTGAGCATGGGCTGTTACGGGATAGGAATTTCACGTATCGTCGCGGCAGCTATTGAACAAAATCATGACGATGCGGGGATCATCTGGCCTGAAGCGCTCGCCCCATTTCAATTAGTATTAGTTCCAATGAACATGCATAAATCGCATCGCGTTCAAGAAGTCGCTGAAAAACTGTATCAGCAAGCACAAGATGCAGGAATTGAAGTATTGTTCGATGATCGTAAAGAACGTCCTGGGGTTATGTTTGCCGATGCGGAGCTTATTGGTATTCCCCATATGTTAGTGATTGGTGAGCGCAGCCTAGATAAAGGGGTTGTTGAATATAAATCACGCCGAGGTGGAGATAAAATTGAAGTCGCCATCGATGACGTCATTCAATATGTTCAATCTTTGTAAGTTGATTTCACTTATCGCTTAGATAGAAAAAGGTCTCAATGAGACCTTTTTCATTCGGGATAGAGCCCTCAGAGATCCGAACGAATGACCAGACGTAGACCGCTGCCATCAGCAACCGCCCATCGTTCATCAATCAATTGATCGGCAAGTGCAACCCACTGTTCCCCATAAAAAATGAGCGGAATATGATCGCGTTGCCACGGTGGCACAGCCAGTTCCTGCAATAATTTTTTTAAGCTCCGACTCCCGTTACGCCCTAGCGGCCGCATCGATGGATTATCAACCTCATGGCGAAAACGCACCGAAATCTTGTCATCGGAAGATGGTGCCCGAAGTGTTCCGCCAGTGAGCATCACCAGCTGTCGCTTTCCCATGTTTACGGGACTCAGTGGATCGGGCCAAACCAGCCCGTGAGAAGCTGTAACCTGTGCTTCAGACCAATACCAACGATAGCGATAGCGCCGCACGATTCCATGAGCCACAGAGATTATTGGAATACGGTCTTCTCGCGCCCCCATTTGTTGGCGGATCTGGCTAAGCTGTTGCTGCGACGGATAGCTACCGCTTAAACGATGTAACCAAAATCGAATCAAGTTATTTTGCCGAGCGTCCGAAAGTATCGATAAATCATTGGCGAGAGCTCCTTGCGACGTGATAAAACGTTCGGCATCGATCAGGGCCAACTCATCTTGAAGTTGTTGTGCCTGACCTAATAACTGGCAACTTTGTCCCACTTGCGCAAGCCAATGCGGCCAACGCGCTTTAAAAATCGGCAACAACTGATGCCGGATAAAATTACGCTCAATTCGAAGATCCTGATTACTTGGATCTTCAATATGCTCAAGCTGATGTGAAAGAGCATATTGCTCTATTTCAACACGAGAGGTATCAAGCAATGGCCGAATGAGATGACTTTTCCCCAAAGCTCGACTTACAGGCATTGCCGCCAAACCCGCAGCACCACTTCCCCGCTGTAAATTAATCAGAAAGGTTTCAGCCTGATCATCGAGATGATGTGCGCAAGCGATCACATAACCTTGATTCGCATAGTGGCTAAAAATTTCGTAACGCGCTTTTCGGGCTTGTTCTTCTAAACTTAAACGAGGGCCTTGCTCAACTTTGACTTGATGAGCAACAAACGGGATCTGCAATTGAAGACAAAACTGCTGGCAGAATCGCTGCCAGTCATCAGCTTGGGCCATCAGACCATGATGGACATGCACCGCCTGTAACTTTTGTCTAGGATAACGGTGCTGATAACGGGATAAAAGATGCGCTAATACAATGGAGTCAATCCCACCGCTTAGCGCAATCAGAATCGAAGCATGAGAAGCATTTAAAGCCTCTATACGCTCGCAAAATAAATTAAAATCCAACATAAATAAACCCACTTAGGGCCTATTGACCGATTAGTTTTACAGTCATTTGAGTTTAATTGAGGCAAAGCTGATGCTGTGTCGTAGAATGATTCTCCATCAACGACGTTAACACTGAATCAATCAAGCTCAGATTGCCTCTCAAGTACATTTACCCCCATTCTGAACAGGCATTGCGCCCTACTTGCTTAGCTTATTAAGCGTTACAGAGCGCACCTCGTTCAAACTGGGTTTGATTTGCACAAAATTCAACCATGAAAGATTACAGGCCCTATTGGGCGGGCTGAATCAATGATCAATTAACAATAGCCATAACTCATCAGTCGTTGATAGCGTTCTTCAAGTAATACCTCCACCGACTTCTGCTGCAACTGGCTTAAGTCACTCACTAATTTGGCTTTCAGACGTTCGGCCATCATCGCAACATTACGATGCGCTCCGCCCAATGGCTCTTCAACGACATCATCAATCAACTTAAGCTCTTTTAAACGTGCAGCCGTAATGCCCATCGCTTCAGCGGCTACTGATGCTTTCTCAGCACTCTTCCAAAGGATGGAAGCACAACCTTCAGGTGAGATCACCGAATACGTGCTATATTGCAGCATATTCACGCGATCCCCCACTCCGATAGCAAGTGCGCCACCTGAGCCACCTTCACCAATCACCGTGCAGATCGTTGGAACTTTTAATTGAGACATCACCAGTAAGTTACGCGCAATCGCTTCACTCTGACCTCGCTCTTCCGCTCCCACGCCAGGATAAGCCCCCGGAGTATCGATAAAGGTCAAAATCGGCATTTTAAAACGTTCTGCCGTTTCCATTAATCGCAGCGCTTTACGATAGCCTTCCGGCCGTGGCATCCCAAAGTTACGTTTGATTTTTTCTTTAGTTTCCCGACCTTTTTGATGACCCATCACCATCACCGGTTGGTCATTTAAACGCGCAATCCCACCGATAATCGCTTTATCATCGGCAAACGCCCGATCCCCACACATTTCATCATACTCAGAAAAAATATGTTCAATATAATCTGCGGTATAAGGTCGCTGAGGATGACGAGCTAACTGCGCGATCTGCCACGCCTCCAAATCACCAAAAATTTTGCGGGTCAGATCCAGTTGTTTTTTCTCCAACTGCGCAATCTCTTCTGCCAGGTCAACATTCATGCCTGACTCGCTGTTTACCAGCCGGAGTTCTTCAATCTGAGCCTGTAGCTCTGCTACTGGCTGTTCAAAATCTAGAAAATTTAAACTCATAATTTTTTACTGTCAGTTATATTCCAGTGAAACCTGTTGCTGCCCCAAAAGCCGCGCTAACCCATCTAACAAATTGTCATCCGGTATCACTCGCCAATCGGTACCCAATCGCAAGCAACCTTGCTCATGCTCTCCAATATAACGAATGGTAACAGGACAGGTGCCGTTACGATAGGGTTCCATTTCCGTAATAAATTCCTGCCAAAACTGTTCGCCAGCCTGTGGCTTTTGCACAACAACCTGCAAACCACTCGCCCAACGCTCCCGAGCCTGACTCATATCCATCACATCACGCGCAGTCATTCGGATCCCCCCTGAAAAATCATCGTGGGTTACTTGTCCCTGAACAACTAAGATACGATCCTTCTCTAAAAGCTCCTGATATTTCTCAAATGCTTCAGAAAATAACATCACATCCAACCGTCCACTGCGATCATCCAGTTGTAAGATCCCCATTTTCGAGCCCCGTTTAGTCACCATCACCCGCGCAGAGAGCACTAATCCGGCAGCCGTTGTCGTTGTATCCCGATCCGTTGGACGTAACTCCGATAACCGACCCGAAACAAACTGCTTTAATTCAGGTAAATAGTGGTTAATTGGATGTCCGGTTAAATAAAGACCCAACGTCTCTTTCTCACCTTCCAACCAGACTTTATCGCCCCATTGAGGCACTTCAACAAACTGAGGGCGACTCTCATCCGCTTCCAGCATTAATTCACCGAACAGATCATTTTGACCATGTGCTCTGGCCTGAGCTCGTTGACTCGCCGCTTTCATTGCCACTTCCAATGTGGCCATTAATGTCGCCCGATGGGGCCCGAGTTTATCCATAGCCCCCGAGAGAATCAATTTTTCCATCACTCGCCGGTTGACCCGTTTTAGGTCTACACGACAGCAAAAGTCAAATAGATCAATAAATTGTCCTCCTTCCTGACGCGCTTCTAAAATGGCATCAATCGGGCTTTCACCGACACCTTTAATCGCACCAATACCATAAACAATTTCATTCTCATCGTTTACAGAAAAGCGATAAACACCGCTGTTTACATCTGGAGGTACGATTGTTAGGCCCAGATTATGACATTCATCGACCAAAGTGACAATTTTATCAGTATTATCCATGTCAGCGGACATCACCGCAGCCATAAAAAATGCAGGATAATGCGTTTTCATCCACAGTGTTTGATAAGACACTAACGCATAAGCAGCCGAGTGAGATTTATTAAATCCATAACCGGCAAATTTTTCCACTAAGTCGAAAATCTTCATCGCCAGCTCGCCGTCCACGCCATTATCAATAGCGCCTTTCTCAAAAACGGCTCGCTGTTTTGCCATCTCTTCCAGTTTTTTCTTACCCATGGCTCGGCGCAGTAAGTCTGCGCCCCCCAAGGTATACCCCGCCAACACCTGAGCAATCTGCATCACTTGTTCCTGATACAAGATGATCCCATAGGTTGGCTCTAGAATGGGTTTTAAACTTTCATGTTGCCAGGTTGCATCCGGATAAGAAACTTCCTCACGACCATGTTTACGTTCAATAAAGTTATCCACCATCCCAGATTGCAATGGTCCAGGACGGAATAGGGCAACCAGAGCGATCATATCTTCAAAACAGTCAGGCTGTAGACGTTTGATCAGGTCTTTCATACCTCGTGATTCCAACTGGAATACGGCGGTGGTTTTATACGCTTTCAACACCTCAAAAGATTTCTGATCATTTAACGGAATCGCCGCAATATCAATCGGTTGCTGACCTCTCTTAAGCAATTTCTCATTGGCCATATCCAGAGCCCACTGAATAATGGTCAGGGTTCTAAGTCCCAAGAAGTCAAACTTCACCAGCCCGGCATATTCCACGTCACTTTTATCAAATTGAGTGACCGGATGATGGCCTTCCTCATCACAATATAACGGCGCAAAATCAGTAATTTTAGTCGGCGAGATCACCACCCCACCAGCATGTTTCCCAGCATTACGGGTGACCCCCTCTAAAATACGGGCCATATCGATGAGTTCTCGAACTTCTTCATCCTGATCATATAATTCCGGGAGTCTTGGCTCAGCATCAAATGCTTTGGCCAAAGTCATGCCTGGATCAGGAGGGATCAATTTTGAAATGCGATCGACAAACCCATACGGATGCCCCAATACCCGCCCCACATCTCGCACCACCGCTTTAGCAGCCATGGTACCGAAGGTGATAATCTGCGAAACGGCATCATGGCCATATAAATCTGCCACATGCTCAATCACTTCATCACGGCGATCCATGCAGAAATCGACGTCAAAATCAGGCATCGATACCCGCTCTGGGTTAAGGAAGCGTTCAAACAGTAGATCAAAGGCCAATGGATCCAGATCGGTAATTTTGAGCGAGTAAGCCACCAACGACCCCGCTCCTGAACCTCGCCCAGGACCTACAGGGATCCGATGGTCCTTACTCCATTGGATGAATTCCATCACGATTAAAAAGTAACCGGGGAATCCCATTTGCAAAACAACATCCAACTCGCGCTGCAAACGGGCATCATAACGGGGGCGCTGCTCGGCCCGAACCACCGGATCAGGAAATAAAAACGCCAAACGCTCTTCTAAACCATGTTTGGCTTTATCGGTGAAATAGCTTTCGATATCCTGCCCACCGGTTGGAAATTCCGGTAAAAAATAAGTCCCTAAGCGAATCGTTACATTACAGCGTTTCGCAATCTCAACCGAGTTCACCAACGCTTCAGGAATATCAGCAAACAGTTCACACATCTCCTGTTCACTACGCAGATACTGTTCACTACTGTATTTTTTGGGTCGGTTTCGATCCGCTAATGTATACCCATCATGAATCGCTACCCGAATTTCGTGTGCTTCAAACTCATCTTGTTTTAAAAAGACCACTTCATTGGTGGCCACGACCGGTAGGCTCGCCTGCTGCGCCAACTCAATGGCCATATGCAGATAAGTTTCCTCATCAGGGCGATGAGTCCGAATCAGCTCTAAGAAAAAGTTATTTTGAAAATGCTGCTGATAAAAGGCAACCATTTCATCCAGCATCGGTCGATTTCCTTTCAGCAGCGCCCGACCGATATCCCCTTCCCGACCACCGGATAAAATGATGATGCCTTCTTTGTGCTCAACCAGCCAATCCCGCTCAATGACCGGTTGCCCCTGAACATGCCCTCGCAAATAGGCTTTGGAGATCAACTGCGTCACATTCTGATAGCCAGTATTATCCTTGGCTAACACCACTAAGCGAGTCAACTCATCGCCGAGACTTTCGCTATGCATCCAGAAATCAGTCCCCATAATGGGCTTAATTCCTTTGGCATGCGCGGCCCCATAAAGCTTGACCGCACCACAGAGGTTGGTCTGATCCGTCAAAGCCATCGCTGGCATCTGCTGGGCCGCAACCGCTTCGACAATCGGTTTGACTTTTTTGAGCCCATCAACCATCGAATAGTCACTGTGAATTCTTAAATGCACAAATCGGGGATCATGACTCATGATGAATCTCTCTTGTCGCAATCACACGCTGAACCGGTTTAAAACTTTTCCGATAATTTTCTAATGGCCCAAATTGAGCCAACAACTCTAAATGCAATTTAGTCGGATAGCCTTTATGCTTGGCAAACTGATATTGAGGATACTGAGCATCCAGTTCCAGCATCTGATGATCGCGCGTTACTTTGGCAATAATCGAAGCAGCACTGATCTCGGCCACTAATCCATCCCCTTTAACAATCGCTTCACTCGGACACGCAAATTCAGGCGTGCGATTTCCATCGACCAACACATAATCCGGCCTGATCGGCAGTGCAGCTACCGCACGCTGCATCGCCAGCATGGTCGCCTGAAGAATATTTAGTCGATCGATTTCCAGAGGGGTTGCTTCACCAATCGACCACGCCAAGGATTTCTGTTTAATCTCTTCAGCTAATATTTCACGCTTTTTTTCTGATAATTTCTTGGAATCCGCCAGACCTACTATCGGGTGTACAGGATCTAAAATCACCGCAGCCGTGACCACATTACCGACTAACGGCCCTCGACCCACTTCATCAACCCCTGCAAAATATTGAAAGTCACTTGGATAAATAAAACTCATGATTCAATCACTTTTTGAATAGCAGCCGCAGCGCGTTTGTCCGCACCGCAACGGATCTGTTGATGCAATGCTTTAAAGCGGGTCAATAGCACACTTTGCTCATCCGTCAATAACGGCTTCAATGCTTTAGCCAATACCTCTGGAGTACACTCGTCCTGAATACACTCACGCACTAATGGCTCGCCAGCAAGTAAATTAGGCAATGAGACATACGGTGTTTTCACCAGTCGTTTTGCCAACCAGTATGTCAATGGTTTTAACCGATATCCAACCACCATAGGACGATTGACTAACATGGCCTCTAAAGCAGCTGTACCCGAAGCCAATAATATCGCATCACTAGCCGCCATGACGGCTCTAGCCTGACCATCCACCAAATGAACCGGGACCTGACAGTGATACTGACTGAGCAACGCTTCAAATTGAGCCCGTCGTTTAGCATTCACCAACGGCACAATCACTTCGAGATCAGGAATCGATTTCGAAAGCAAATTAACAGCCCCAATAAACGGTTCACTGAGAAGTTCCACTTCAGCTTTACGACTCCCTGGCAACATGGCCAACAGCGGCCCTTTCGGTTCAATCGCTAATTGCTGACGAGCAGGCGTTTTAGCCACATCTAAGTCAATCGCATCGGCCATCGTATGCCCAACAAACTCACAAGGCACATCGAACTTATCATAGAAGGCTTTTTCAAAAGGCAAAAATGCCAGCAGCAGGTTACAAGCCCGTTTAATCTTAAACACTCGCTTCTGCTTCCAGGCCCAAACCGAAGGGCTCACATAATGAACTGTTTTGATCCCTTGCCGATGCAATTTATCTTCAACACCTAAATTAAAATCAGGCGCATCAATTCCAATAAAAACATCAGGGGGCCGTGCAGATAATTGTTGCAGAAGTTGTCGACGCACTTTCAAAATCCGGGGAAGTTTTTCAAGGACTTCAACAATTCCCATTACCGACAGCTCATCCATATCAAAAATAGCTTCGCAACCCTGAGCTTGCATCAAAGGGCCGGCAATACCTGAAAACTGAGCATGAGGATACAGTTGACGGAGCTGTTTAATGAGTCCCGCACCTAAAATATCGCCGGAGACTTCTCCGGCGACAAGGGCAATATGTAAAGGTGGGTGAGTAGCAGACTGTGTCACCGAATAATGCCCCGGCCATGTTCGGATAAAAAGTCGATAAACAACTGCACTTCGCTAAATTGCTCACCTAAAGCTTTCATCTTTTCAATGGCTTCTTCAACGGTATTGTTACCCCGATAAAGAATTTTGTAGGCCTGACGGAGTGCTCGAATCGCTTCTTTACTAAAGCCCCGGCGACTGAGCCCTTCACTATTAATTGTAACCGGATGCGCATAATTTCCGACAGCCATCACATAAGGTGGTACATCTTTATTCAGCGCCGCACACCCCCCAATAAAGGCGTGAGCTCCCACTTTGCCAAATTGATGAATCGCAGACAACCCACCAAAAATAACATAATCCCCAATGGTCACATGACCGGCTAAAGTAGCACAATTAGCAAAAATACAATAATCACCAATCACACAGTCATGGGCCACATGCGAATTAACCATAAATAAATTATGGCTACCAATCCGAGTAACGCCTTTATCTTGTACTGTCCCCCGGTGAATGGTCACACCTTCCCGGATACTGTTATCGTCACCGATAACTAAAGACGTTTGTTCGCCTCGATATTTCAAATCCTGACAATCTTCACCTACAGAAGCAAACTGATAGATCCGATTATTCTGACCGATCGAGGTATCTCCCTTGATAGCGACATGGGAACCAATCCAGGTTCCATCTCCAATTTCTACATTCCCTTCCAGCACACTATAAGCACCCACCTGAACTCCGGCGCCTAAGCATACATCAGAGCCAATAATCGCTGTAGGATGAATTATTGCAGTTGAATCAATCATCGATACTCTCTTCGAGCGCACATTACCGTCGCTTCACACACGACTTCACCATCAACTTTAGCGACCCCTTTGAATTTGCCAACCCCACGCATATCACGTAGATAATCGACCTCAAAGTGAACGACATCACCAGGACCTACCGGACGCTTAAAGCGCGCTTTATCAATCCCTGCAAAATAATAAAGCTCATTTTCACGTGGTTTTCCAGCTGATTTAAATGCCAAAATTCCGGTTACCTGAGCCATTGCTTCCAGAATTAAAACCCCTGGGAACACTGGATGTTCAGGAAAATGTCCAGTGAAAAAAGGCTCATTAATCGATACATTTTTAATGGCATGAATCGACTTACCTACTTCATAATCGAGTACCCGATCGACTAATAGAAAAGGATAACGATGCGGTAATAACTCCAGAATGTCTTGTATATCAAGACTATTTAATTCCTGACTCAAAATTTTATTCCTGTGAAACTTAATTTTTATTATTGGCGCTCAACTGCTCCAGTTGGTGCTCTAAAGCTCGCAACTTTTTATGCATTTCATCTATTTTCATGACTCGAGCTGCTGTTTTACGCCACTCTTTATTACTTTGCGCAGGGATACCTGAAGAATAAACTCCGGGTTTATCGATCGGTCGCATCACCATAGACATACCCGAAATATGAACTTGATCACATATTTCCATATGTCCATTAAAGACGCTGGCACCACCAATAATACAATATTTGCCGACCTTAAGACTTCCTGCCATTGTGGTACAACCCGCAACTGCGGTATTGTCGCCGATTTCGACGTTATGAGCAATCTGACACAAATTATCAATAATCACGCCATCATGAATTACCGTATCGTCTAATGCACCGCGATCAATACAAGTCGCAGCGCCAATCTCTACTCGATCACCAATAATGACTCGCCCCGTCTGAGGAATTTTAACCCACTGACCGCGATCATTGGCATATCCAAAACCATCGGCACCAATTACAGTACCTGACTGAATCAGGCAATCAGAGCCAATCAAGACATCATGATAAATAGAAACATTGGCCCATAATTTTGTCCGAGCACCGATCTGAGTTTGAGCTCCGATAAAACACCCGGCTCCAATCTGACATCCATCGCCAATTTGAGCACCGGACTCAATCACAGCATGAGCCCCAATATGCACATCGGATCCAAGAACAACATCATCAGCAATCACCGCACTCGCATGAATACCCTGGGCACTCTGTGGTGTCGTATCTAAATGCTGAGCCAAATAGGCATACGCGAGATAGGGATCTTTAACGACAATCACCGCCCCTTTCGCAAACTCAGCATCAGCTTCTCTGAGCAAAACCACTCCAGCCTGACAATCAGGCAGCTGATGGCGATACTGGCTGCTGGTTAAAAATGTGGCATCAGAAGGTCCGGCTTTAGGCAAAGATGCAATTTTATCAATCTGTGCATCTACAGGACCTCTCAACTCACCTTCGACCCATTCAGCGATTTGCTGTAACGTTACGGTCATGATTTACACTCTATTATTTCTGTTTACTAATTTCGTTAATCACTTCTTTCGAAATATCCAAGCTTGGTTTCGCATAAGCAGTAGCATCAATAGGTAACACTAAATCATAGTGTTTTTGTTTTGCAATCGTACTCACAGCGCTTTGAATTTTCGCTAACAACTTCTGCTGTTCTTTTTCAGTTTCCTGACGATGATCATCTTGGAAATTTTTACGTTTTAACTGAAATTCAGTTTGCATCGCTTCAATTTGCCGATTCAGTTTCGTTTTATCATCATCACTCATCAAAGCTTGATCTTTTTCACGTTTCTGATAGAGATCATTAATCTTACTTTCCAGTGCTTTCAGCTCTTTTATCCGTCCAGCAAACTCATCTTGCAGTTTTTTCATAGCCGCTTCACGTTGTGGCAACTGCTGGAAAATAACCCGCATATCAATGGTGGCGATACTTGTATCTGCCATCACTGCAGCTGTAGGAGCCATCAAGGCCGCCGAAAGAAATGCAGTTTGAATCAATTTTTTCACAGAAGACTCCTCTGGTTTATCTAAAATGTCTGACCTAAATTAAATGAGAAAAACTCGGTTTCATCACCTTGGTATTTTTTAACCGGTTTCGATAATGCAAAGACCACTGGTCCAATCGGTGATCGCCACTGTAATGAGACCCCGACTGAGGCCCGAATTCGATTTGGCTTACTATAATCGCCGATTTCGTCACAATCACGCACACACTGCCGCATTGCCAGTGCCGTATCATATTCAGTGTCCCACGCGGTACCAAAATCAAAAAATGCAGTGGTTCTTAATGAATGCACGTAACTTTGACTGACAAGTGGCGTCGGGAAAATCAGTTCAAAACTGCCGACGGCAACCCCGTTTCCACCGATAGCTCGACCCGGAACATAACCATTTTCACCATCATAATAATCCCGATAAATCGCTCGAGGTCCTACGGTATTCGACGCAAAACCACGAATTGATCCCCATCCCCCGGCGTAGAAGTTTTTAAAGAATGGTAAAATCTGATCATTACCATCAACCTGGCCATAACCATTCCCATATCCAACTCGGCCATGAGCAGAAAACACCCAATCATGCTCTTTGGTTAATGGCAGAAAATGACGTGTTTCAAAACTCAACTTGTAATATTGCGTATCCGATCCCGGTACCGCAACCTCAAAGTCTAGGTTTTGAGTACTCCCCGCAGTAGGGAACTGACCAAAGTCCAGCGTATTGCGAGACCACCCAGCGGTTACCGTGATATTTTTAAATGACAATGAATTATCATGCGCATCGCTATAACCACTATAAATATCCCAGAACTGACGGATCTGCTCATACGGGTCATTCTGCGAAATTTTGTTAATTTCACCCCCTAACCCTAATGATAATCGGTTATTTTCATCGATTGGAAAACCTAAAGTTCCCTTAATCCCGATGGTTTTATTGGTATAGCTAACCAAGTTCGCATTCGAAGCATCAAAATCTCGATAATAAATATTTTCACCGAGACTCACGCCATCCTTGGTAAAATAAGGGTTGGTATGAGACAAATTCACTGTTTTTGAATAAGCGTTACGACTTAAAGTAATCCCGACCGAATCCCCGGTACCCATAAAGTTTTTCTGAGTAATCCCGGCATTCAAGCTGATTTTAGATGTAGTCCCGTAACCAATACCGGCCGTTAGAGAGCCGGTGGGTTGTTCTTTGACGGTAACATCCACATCAACCTGATCATCACTCCCGGGAACTCGATTGGTTTGAGTTTCAACGGAGCTAAAGAATCCTAACCGATTCAGACGCCGTTTTGACTGCTCCAATTTCTCACTGGACAGCCAGGTACCCTCCATCTGACGCATTTCTCGGCGCAATACTTCGTCTTTTGTCACTGTATTGCCAAGCACATGGATATTGCGAACATAAATCCGTTTTCCTGGATCCACATTCACATTGAGCATTACTGTTTTATCTTTATCATCGATTTGTGGAAATACCTGAATTTTAGGATAAGCATATCCCTGACGGCCTAAAAACTTCTCCAGGATATCCTGCATTTCAGAGATATCAGAGCCACTGTAAGTATCGCCGGGACGAATTGATACGAGCTTTTCCATCTCGGCTTTACGGCCAATCAGATTACCATTTAGAGTAATCCCTTTAATTTTGTAGATATCCCCTTCATGCACATTCACAGTGATATAAACCTGATGTTTTTCCGGGGTCAACTCAACCTGAGTTGATTCAATCTGAAAACGGGCATAACCGCGGTCAAAATAATAGCTACGAATGGTTTCCAAATCACCTGAAAGTTTCTGCTTCTGGTATTTCTGGTCCCCCATAAAATTCCACCAGGGAACATGGTCCGTCAGTTGCAGTTGTTCTAACAGTTTGTCATCTGAAAATTTGTGATTACCGACGATATTAATTTGCTGGATTTTAGCGGAGAGCCCTTCCTGAAAAGTAAATTTCACATCGACACGATTTCGAGGAAGCGGTGTAACAATCGTTTTCACCTGCGCATTGTATTTCCCGACCGAGTAATAAAAATCCTCAAGGCCTTTTTCAATATTACTCAGGTTTGTTCGATCCAACGGTTCCCCGACACGGATCCCTTGGGATGATAAACTCTCTTTTAATTTATCATCTTTAATATCTTTATTACCGGAAAGATCTATCTTCGCAATAACTGGCCGCTCTTTGACCCGATAGATCAAAGTGCTCCCATCTCGATAGACCGAAACATCCTGAAAATCGCCGCTACGATAGAGTTGTTTAAGACTCTGACTAATTTCGCCTTGATCCACATCATCGCCGACCCGAATCGGGATCTGCAAGAGGGCGGCTCCCAAAGAAACCCTCTGCAACCCATCGACATGAATATCAGTGACTTTAAATTCGTTTGATTGGGCAGCTAAACTCATCCCTGACCAACAAGCGGCCAATGCTGCTGCGAGAAACTTCTTTTTAAACATAGAGAAGAAAAATGTCCTAATTTTTATAAGCGCATTAAATCATTAAATAGAGCAAACATCATCACAACAATGAGTACAGACATGCCAATGCGCGTCCCAATTTCAAGAACCCGCTCAGATACTGGCTTTCCTGTTGCTGCTTCCACCACGAAAAAAAGCAAATGACCCCCATCCAATACCGGGAGCGGTAATAAATTTAAAATCCCTAAATTAACACTGACTAAAGCTAAAAAACTTAAAAAATAAACTAAACCATTATGGGCTGATTGTCCGGCCCCTTTGGCTATCGAAATAGGCCCACTTAAATTATCGACAGAAACCTTGCCGGTTACTAATTTACCCAACATATCCAATGTTAAACGAGTCACTTTCCCAGTTCGAACCACCCCTTGATAAAGTGCACTTAAAGGATCATAACGCAGAGTGACCAGATACGACTCAGGATAAGGCTGGGCCTTTGGAGAAATACCCAAAAAGCCAATGGTTTCGCCTCGATAGAGTTTTCGCTCCGGCGTGATAGGTAAAACTTGCAACTGCCCATCTCGTTCAATCGATAACTCAATCTGGGAACCGGCATGATGTCGCACAATCTCTGTAAAATTAGACCACGATGACAATGTTTGATGGTTAATGGCAACTAATTTATCACCCACTTGAAGCCCTTGCTGTGCGGCTGGACTTTCCTTAATAATATGAGCGACTTCTAATAATACGGTGGGTTGGTAAAGTGTGATACCTAAATCCTGTAAAGGAGGCTGGTTGGAATTATCGGCATCAATATTCCATGAACTCAGATCTAATCGATAGTCCGATTGAGTTTGATCCAAATTTTTCACCACAACCGGGACATCTTTTTCCCCCACATGAGCAATCATTGCCATGACAAAGTCATTCCAGTCTTGAACCGAATTTCCCCCGACTTCAGTCACTTGTTGCTCAGCATGTAATCCGGCCCGGCCCGCAACACTTTGCGGATCAATTGTTCCCAAAACAGGTCGGACACTGGTAATCCCGATCATCATCATCAGCCAAAAAGCGATGATCGCCAATATAAAGTTGGCAACAGGGCCTGCGGCTACAATGGCCGCCCGCTTAGCAACCGACTGCCGGTTAAATGCGTATTTTTGCATTTCCAAAGGAACCGCTTCGACACGCTCATCCAACATTTTGACATACCCACCGAGGGGGATCATAGCTAAGACATATTCAGTGCCATCCCGCCCAACGTGATGCCAAATCCGACGACCGAATCCTATCGAGAAGCGTTCTACTTTCACCCCACAACGTCGGGCCACCCAAAAGTGACCAAACTCATGAATAGCGACCAATACGCCTAAGGCGACAATAAAAAAGAACACATTCCAGATAAAACTCTGCATCAACACCTATCCTGTATATACTGAGCTGTCCGATGACGAACCTCATCATCTAAAGCCAGCAACTCTTCCAAGTCAAGCGAGCGATGTTGCTCATTTAAATGTTCCAGCTGATATGCCACAACCTGAGCAATATCAGTAAACCGGATCTGTTCCTGTAAAAAGGCCTGAACCGCCACTTCATTCGCCGCATTTAGCGCCGTTGTTGCAAACTGGCTCCGGTAACATGCATCGATAGCCAGCTTCAAACACGGATAACGCTGCATGTCTGGAGCCGAGAAAGTTAATTCTTTGAGTGTAAAAAAGTCCAGAGGTTCCACGCTGGAGGAAATTCTTTGTGGATAGCCCATCACATGCGCAATCGGGGTCGCCATATCCGGGACACCTAACTGCGCCAATACCGAACCATCACAATACTGAACCATCGAGTGAATCACAGATTGTGGATGTAAAATTACTTGGATTTGTTCTTCACGGGCATTATATAAACGTTTAGCTTCGATATATTCCAAGCCCTTATTCATCATAGTGGCAGAATCGACCGATATCTTCCGCCCCATCGACCAATTGGGATGGGCAATCGCCTGCGCCACTGTCACATCAGCCAGTTGTTCCAGAGGCAATTCACGAAAAGGTCCGCCCGAGCCGGTAAGTAACAACCGTTTGACCCCAGCCGATTCAAGATCGCAAAAGCCTAATTGCTGCTGAATTTGTTCCGGCAAGCACTGGAACATCGCATTATGTTCACTATCAACAGGTAAAATCGTCGCCCCGTGCTGTCTGGCTAAATCCATCAGTAACAACCCGGTCATGACCAAGGCTTCTTTATTGGCCAACAATACGGTCTTACCATGCTGCACTGCCGCCAATGTCGGTTTGAGTCCAGCTCCCCCCACAATAGCGGCCATCACTAGATCGGCCAAGGGATCTGATGCCACCTCGATCAAAGCTTGTTCACCATCCATCACCGGGATCTGAGCGGAGATCTGTGTTCGAAGCTCAACCGCCGCCTGCACATCGGACATGACCACATAGCGAGGCGAATATTGATGGATCAACGCCACCATTCGAGCCACATTACGATGACCAGTTAAAGCATAAACCTGAAACGCTTCAGGATTCGCATCAACAACTTTTAAAGTACTACGGCCAATGGAACCGGTCGCGCCCAATATGACTAATCGACGAGGGATCATGGATGTATCCACATTAAATAACAAAGCGTAAATACGGGAACAGCAGCGGTTAAACTATCAATACGATCTAAAATTCCACCGTGTCCCGGCAAAATAGAACCGCTATCTTTAATGCCTGCTTCACGCTTAAACATACTTTCCAGAAGATCACCGAGCACCGAGGCTACAGTGGTTAATAATGAGCAAGCCGCAAAAACGGCAACCGAAGATATCCGAGGTTTAAACAGAAAAATACTCACGGCACACACCAACATCGAAAGCACTAATCCACCGATTAACCCCTCAATGGTTTTTTTAGGGCTCACCTGAGCGGCCATTTTAATCCGTCCGAATTTTCGTCCCGTGAAATAAGCTCCCGTATCGGCAGCCCACACCAGAAGAAAGACGTAGAGCACCCAGCCCGCGCCGCGCCATGACTGAGTAGGATCAATACCTCGTAAAGAGAGCATTGACCATCCAAACGGGAGTAAAACCAGCAAGCCAGCGATGAACTTTATAACGCTATTTTTCCCCCAAACAGCCACCGTTCGAGGATAACTAAGCACTAAAATAAATGCCAAAATCCAGAAAATTCCAGCGACCTTAAATAAAAGTAAAGCCGAACGGGAAACAGACAATGCCGAAAGAGGAAACACCGCAAAACCCACTATCCAAACAGCAATGATAGCAATTGTTAGCGGAAGTCGTCGTGAGAAATCAGGAGAGATAAAATTAGCCCATTCATGGGCTGCAATACACAAAATGACTGTTAAAACTATCGCTAATCCGGTTATCGGTAAGAAAAAAATACCCAAAATAGCAATAGGAGCTAATAACAGTGCAGTAATAATCCGTTGCTTGAGCAAACTAATCCTCGTTATATAATAATGGATTTCATCCAGTCTGGATCATCTGTCGAATCTGATCCGTCGTACAGCCGAACCGACGTTCCCGGCAAACATACGATGCCAGAGCTTCTCTAAATTCTTGCTCATCAAAGTCCGGCCACAGCCGTTCTGTAAAGTAAAGTTCCGCATATGCTAACTGCCAGATCAGAAAATTACTAATCCGATGTTCGCCACCGGTACGAATCATTAAATCCACATCAGAAACTGAAGAGCGAGCAAATGATTCATTCAGCAACGCTTCTGTCAGCTGTTCAGAGCGAAGCACGCCTTGGCTAATTTGTTCTGAAAAAAAACGAACCTGCTGCAGTATATCCCAGCGGCCACCATAATTCGCAGCAACATTCAATTGCAGTCCATCATTGTGCTCGGTTAACCGTTCAGCGAACTCAATCCGCTGTTGCAACGATTCGGAAAATCCATCCCGAGCGCCAACAATCCGTAACCGGACATTATGCTTGTTCAGAAGCTTTACTTCTCTTTGAAGAACACTCATGAACAGTTTCATTAAATTGGATACTTCTTCAGGCGGGCGCCGCCAGTTTTCACTGCTGAAAGCAAACAATGTTAGCTTTTCAATTCCCAACTGAGCCGCATATCTAACAATCTTACGAACTGTCTTAGCCCCTGCGTAATGACCCACCATTCGCAGTCGCCCCCGCTGCTTTGCCCAGCGGCCGTTTCCATCCATGATGATCGCCACATGACGTGGCAGCGCTCCAGGTTCAATAACGGCAGGATCGCCTGCGATCATAGAAAATACCCCATAAACAAAAAAGCCGCGCGCTTCGGCGCGGCATAATAAAGAAAAAGACTTAAATTTCCATGAGTTCTTTTTCTTTATTGCTTAAAATTTCATCGACACGTTTCACAAATTCATCGGTAATCTTCTGAATTTCATCCTGTGTCTGTCGATCCGCATCTTCACTAATTTCTTTAGCTTTGAGCAAACCTTTTACATCGCTATTTGCATCACGGCGAATATTACGAACCGCTACTTTACCCTGCTCAGCTTCAGCTCGCACTAATTTAATTAAATCTTTGCGACGCTCCTCTGTCAATGGAGGTAATGGGATCCGAATTGTGGTTCCTGCAGATGCGGGATTAAGTCCTAAATCAGAAGTTAGAATCGCTTTCTCAACAGCCTGAATCGCTGAACGATCATAAACCGTAACCAATAAAGTCCGGGCATCTTCAGTTCCGACATTCGCAACCTGATTCAGAGGGGTATCCACGCCATAATAAGGCACCATAATGCCGTCTAATAAACCAGGATGAGCTCTGCCTGTACGGATTTTCGACAATTGTCCGCGCAAAGCTTCAATACTTTTCTCCATACGCTCACGCGCATCTTTTTTAATATCTTCAATCACGTTATTTTTCCTCACCAAGCGGATTATTCATATTATGAATTGTGGTACCTTCGGGTTCCCCCATGACAACTCGTTTTAGTGCACCCGGCTTATTCATATTGAATACCCGTATTGGTAACCGATGGTCACGAGCCAATGTAAATGCAGCTAAATCCATCACTTTCAGTTCTTTTTCCAAAACCTCACTATAATCTAATTCAGAATATAGCGTTGCATCCGGATTATTAACAGGATCAGCATCATAAACTCCGTCGACTTTGGTCCCTTTAAGCACAGCATCGGCTTCTATTTCGATTCCCCGCAAACATGCGGCAGAGTCGGTCGTGAAAAAAGGATTCCCAGTTCCAGCCGCAAAAATAACAACTCGACCACTTTTCAAATTGCTAATGGCATCAGACCAGTTATATGAATCACATACACCGGTTAACTCGATTGCAGACATGAGCTTGGCATTAACATAAGAACGATGCAAGGCATCCCGCATGGCCAAACCATTCATCACTGTTGCCAACATCCCCATGTGATCACCGACCACCCGATTCATTCCGGCTTTAGCCAGACCTGCTCCACGGAATAAGTTACCACCACCGATAACAAGACCGACCTGGATTCCAAGCTCAACTAATTCTTTAATTTCAAGAGCCATCCGGCTCAAAATAGAAGGATCGATGCCGAAACCTTCATGACCCATTAAAGCTTCACCAGATAATTTTAATAGAATACGACGATATGCGGGTTTGGGATTGATACTCATGGCTGTTGTATCTCTTTAATCATGGGGGAAATAGATTCGGTTGTGGCCATAGCCACAACCGTTAATAAAGACCACTTATTGCTTAGCAGCCGCTACTTGTGCAGCAACTTCAGAAGCGAAGTCTTCTTCTTTTTTCTCAATACCTTCACCCACTTCTAAGCGAACAAAAGTAACAACATCAGCGCCTTGAGCTTTCAGCAACGCGCTCACATTCTGAGAAGGATCTTTTACGAAAGGTTGACCAGTCAAGCTGATTTCGCCAGTGAATTTTTTCATCCGGCCTACAACCATTTTTTCTGCGATTTCAGCTGGTTTACCGCTGTTGATAGCAATTTCAACCTGAATTGCTTTTTCTTTTTCAACAACCTCAGCTGGCACATCTTCAGGTTTAACAAACTGAGGATTAGCAGCTGCCACATGCATTGCTAAATCTTTAGCCAGTTCGTCATCACCACCAGTTAAAGAAACAATAACACCGATACGGCCACCGTGGATATAATAACCCAGGTTTCCACCTTCAACGGTGACCACACGACGAACACTCATGTTTTCGCCAATTTTAGCCACTAAGTTAGCACGAGTGGTTTCAATAGTTTCGCCACTGGCCAATGTCGTTTCTTTAAGTGCTTCAACATCATTCAATTTAGCTGCATGAGCGGCAGCCACAATTTCTTCACCCAGAGCCAGGAAACTTTTATCGCGAGCAACGAAGTCTGTTTCACAGTTGAATTCAACCAGTGTACCAACTCCATTTTCTACTTTTGCGAAAATTGCACCTTCGGCAGCAACACGGCCTGCTTTTTTAGCCGCTTTTGCCTGACCTGATTTACGCATGTTTTCAATCGCTAATTCGATATCACCATCCGTTTCAACCAGGGCTTTTTTACAATCCATCATACCTGCGCCAGTACGTTCGCGCAGTTCTTTTACCAAAGCAGCAGTAATTGCCATTTGCTAAATCCTCTGTCGTTTCGGATAAAACACAGGGGCCTATCAGGCCCCTGTTAACCAACAAGTTGGGTTTGGTTAATAAGGGATTAATTAATCCTTATTATTCCACAGCTTCTTCAACGAAACCGTCTTCTTCAGCCTGAACGACTAAATCAGCCTGGCGACCCGCCAAAACTGAATCAGCAGCAGCTTCCAAGTACAATTTCACAGCGCGAATCGCATCATCATTACCAGGAATGATATGTGAGATACCATCTGGATCAGAGTTAGTATCAACTACAGAAATAACTGGAATACCCAAGTTATTTGCTTCACGAATTGCAATGCTTTCGTGTTCTGCATCGATTACGAACAAAGCGTCAGGCAGACCGCCCATATCTTTGATACCACCTAAACTTTTTTCCAGTTTTTCCATCTCACGAGTACGCATCAACGCTTCTTTTTTAGTGAGCTTGTCGAAAGTACCGTCCTGACTCTGAACTTCTAATTCTTTCAGACGTTTGATGGATTGACGAACTGTTTTCCAGTTAGTCAGCATCCCACCTAACCAACGATGGTTAACATAGAATTGATCGCAACGAGTTGCTGCTTCTTTAACGGCTTCACTTGCTGCACGTTTAGTTCCGACAAACAGGATTTTACCTTTTTTAGAAGCCAGGTTGCTGATAACGTCCATTGCTTCGTTAAACAGTGGTAACGTTTTTTCTAAGTTGATGATATGAACTTTATTCCGGGCACCAAAGATGAACGGTTTCATTTTTGGGTTCCAGTAGCGAGTCTGGTGACCGAAATGCACACCAGCTTGCAACATATCGCGCATTGATACTTTTGCCATGATTTTTCCTCTATGGGGTTAGGCCTCCACGTATCCCTGCTAACCGACCATCACCTTAAATGGTGAGGGCACCCCGGCACAGGTACCGATACGTGTGTGTTGTTATTAAAAACACATATGGTTCTTGGGTAACCTGAATACCTATTATTCTAGGCTATGCTTCCCGGCGCGTTTTATACCATAAACATCTTTCTTGATAAAGCGCAAAAACAATAAAACCATGCCAACAGCCCCTACAACTTAGTGAGTGCATCGGGTAAACTGCTGTAATCAACGCTCAAGTTAGTTTTTTGTTAAAAATTGAGCCAATAATCCGCTTAAGTCGGAACATATCAATCGAGTGGTAGTATGACTAATTTAATTAAAACACCAGAACAAATAGAAAAAATGCGTATCGCTGGCAAACTCGCTGCAGATGTACTTGAAATGATCGCGCCGCATGTACAAAAAGGAGTAACAACGGAAGAATTAAACGAACTATGCCATAATTACATAGTTGATGAACAACAAGCAATTCCTGCCCCACTGAACTATCATGGCTACCCTAAATCAGTTTGCATCTCGCTCAACGAAGTGGTTTGTCATGGCATTCCTGCCCATAAAAAACTGCATGAAGGCGATATTCTCAATATTGACGTCACCGTTATTAAAGATGGTTTTCATGGTGATAGCTCCGCAATGTTCATTGTTGGGAACACCACACCGCTGAAACGTAATTTATGTAAAGCTGCTCAGGATGCACTTTATGAAGCGATTAAATTAGTTCGTCCTGGTGCCCAACTAGGTGACATCGGGTCAGCTTGCCAAAAAGTAGTCGAACCCCAAGGCTTTTCAGTCGTTCGTGATTTTTGTGGTCACGGCATTGGCGAAGTATTTCATGAGGAACCTCAGGTACTCCATTATGGACAACCCGGAACTGGAATGACTTTACAAGCGGGAATGACCTTCACCATCGAACCGATGGTCAATGCCGGAACTTATAAGTGCAAAGTCAGTAAAAAAGACGGATGGACGGCCACAACTAAAGACGGTCAGCCTTCAGCACAATGGGAACATACATTGCTCGTCACTGAAGATGGTGTAGAAGTTTTGACACTACGGAGTGATGAAGACTTTCCACGTAAAATCAGTCATAGTTAATCATTGTTAATTTTGTGAGACGTATTCATGGTTCCGAATGAGCTCCTGGTAGCACCTGAATTGCCAACTCAACCTTTATCTGTCGCTAGCTGTAAAAACTTTTTAAAAGCCCAGCAGCAATGGCTTGAACAACAATTTCACCAACATGTAGCTGTGACGGAACTAGTCCGGTTACGAGCCCGTCAAATTGATACGTTAATCCAGCAGATATGGGGTCACTGTGGACTAGGAGATTATCCGGAACTGGCATTGATAGCGGTAGGCGGTTATGGTCGTGGTGAACTGCATCCTAAGTCGGACATCGATATTTTAGTCTTATTCGAGTCCGAACTGAGCGAATCGGCACAACAGGCCATTTCCGCTTTTATTACCTGGTTATGGGATATAAAACTGGACGTTGGCCAAAGTGTGCGGACCGTCAGTGAGTGTATCGACCTCGGTAAGCAAGATATTACTATTGCAACAAACCTGATTGAATCGCGTTTTCTCATCGGGAACCCAACACGCTATCAACAACTCACAACCGCTGTAAATGATGAACAATTTTGGCCTATTGCCGATTTTTTTCGGGCTAAGCAAGCTGAACAGCAACAACGTCATATTCATTATAAAAATTCCGCCTATTCGCTAGAACCCGATATCAAGGCGAATCCAGGAGGCTTACGGGATATCCAAACCATCGCCTGGGTTGCCGGAAAGCATTTTGGCTCTAGCGATCTAAAAGCTTTAGCCGAACATCAATTTTTGACAGAATCGGAATATCAAGAACTCATTGATTGCCGGGAATTTCTCTGGCGGGTACGTTTTGCCCTGCATTTGCAACTTTCCAAAGCTGATAATCGACTGTTGTTTGACCGCCAGCTGACCGTTGCCACCACTTTGGGCTATGAAGGTGAATATAACGAGCCCGTCGAAAAACTAATGAAGGATTTTTTCAAAATCATTCGCCGTGTCAGTGAACTCAATGAAATGCTATTACAGCTTTTTAATGAAGCGATTCTCGGCAATACGGCAATGGATGTCAGGCAGCTCAACGAAAACTTCATTTTGCGGGGTTCATTGATTGAAACAACGCATCCCAATCTATTTATCGATCATCCTGAACAACTTCTGGAGATGTTTCTGGTCATTGCCAGCAACGATGCTATCACCGGGATTTATTCATCGACCCTTCGCCAGCTACGGGAAGCTTGCCGGCAGCAACAAGGTTGGTTAGAAGATAATGAAATCTGCCGGAAAAAATTTCGGCAACTGATGAAGCATCCTAATATCAGTGGTCAAGCCATTACCCTCATGCATCGCTATGGGATATTGGCGACTTATCTTAAAGCCTGGAATCAGATCGTCGGACAGATGCAGTTTGATCTCTTCCATGCTTATACCGTAGACGAACACACGCATCGACTCATCAAACACATCCATCAATATCCATCTCCGGAATATAAACGAGTTTATCCACTTTGCTCCGAGATTTATGGTCGACTGGAGCGCCCGGACTTGCTACTTATCGCCGCACTTTTTCACGATATAGCCAAAGGCCGACGAGGAGACCACTCTAAATTAGGTGCCATCGACGCTGAAAAATTTTGTCTTAAACATGGATTTAGCCGTCCATCCGCCAGAACTGTAGCCTGGTTGGTTGAAAATCATCTATTAATGTCAATTACCGCCCAACGCCGGGATATTTATGATCCGGATGAAATAGGTAAATTTGCTAAAATCGTTCGGGATGAACGCCATCTCGATATGCTGTTTTGCCTGACTGTGGCTGATATGTGTGCCACCAATGATGACGTTTGGAATAGCTGGAAAGGAACGCTGATGCGCGAACTGTATCAAGCGACCTTAAAAGCACTACGTCGCGGCTTGGAAAACCCAGTTGATCTGCGCGGCTTAGTGCGCGAAAAACAACATAATGCCATGGAGTTACTCTTAGAAAGAGGATTCTCTGACACCCAAATTCAAACGATTTGGAAGCGGTTCCGGGTCGATTACTTCCTGCGTCACACACCAGAGCAGATCGCTTGGCACAGTGAATACCTGTGGGGTCACAGCAATAACCAGCCACTAGTTCTCATTAGTCGTCGCCCCAGCCGGGGAGGCACCGAAATTTTCATTCACAGTAAAGATATTCCGCATCTGTTTGCTTCGGTCGCCAACGAAATGGAACAGAAAAACTTAAATATTCACGATGCACAGATCATGTCCAGCCGAGATGGCTACGCGCTGGATACATTCATCGTTCTGGACCCCGATGGCCAACCGATCACACCAGAACGTCAGCACCGCATCAAAGAAAGTTTGATGACGATGCTCCATTTTGCTCGTCCTGCCGTGTTGGAAAATCGCTGGTTATCTCGTCAGGCTAAGCAGTTTTCAGTACGCACCCATGTCGAATTTTTACCCACTCGAGGCAATCGCACTCTCATGGAGTTAGTAACACTGGACAGACCCGGACTGTTAGCATCGGTCGGAGCAGTGTTACAAAGCTTGAATTACATCATTCAAGGCTCCAAAATTACGACTATCGGCGAGAAAGCCGAAGATTTCTTTATTATTTCCAAAGAAGATCGAACTCGCCTCAGCGAGTCCGAACAGCAGCAACTCAAAACGCTGCTGGAGCAACGACTTGATCAAGAAGTTCACGCTCAAATTCATTAAAAAAACACAACGGAGACTTTGATGAGCACCACTCTTTTTAGCCTTGGCCTTGGACTTGGCACCAAAAATCAACACCAACAATGGCTGGAAGTTTTTTACCCTGCCCCACAACTCAATGTGGTTGCAGATGCATTGCAACCAATGTTAGATGCAGCAGGGTATACTGGTGACAACCAAGTTATTGAACTATCTGATAAGACTCTGGATGCAATGATTGCGGCTTCTGAACAGACCGAACTGACCACAATTCTGACCCAGTTACAACAACGTCCTGCTCAAAATAAAGTAGCTGTATTAACCGTTCTGGCAACAGATAGCGCGCCCCAATCAACTCCTGAAGCCTATTTAAAACTGCATCTATTATCACATCGGTTAGTGAAACCACATGGCACCGACTTAACCGGTATTTTCGCGGTATTACCCAATGTGGCATGGACAAATGAAGGGGCTATTGACCCGGCAGAACTTCCTCAACGTCAATTTCAGGCTCGTCTTGAAGGTAAACATCTCAATGTAACTTCCATTGATAAATTCCCTAAAATGACCGATTACGTGATCCCTAGCGGGGTTCGTATCGCCGCGACCTCACGGGTTCGTTTAGGTGCACATTTGGGTGAAGGCACCACCGTCATGCATGAAGGCTTTTGTAATTTCAACGCAGGAACACTCGGTGTGAGTATGGTTGAAGGACGTATTTCTGCCGGGGTTACCGTCGGGAATAATTCCGACCTAGGTGGGGGTTGCTCAACCATGGGAACTTTAAGTGGTGGCGGTAAACAAGTGATCACCATTGGGGAAAACTGTCTGGTTGGAGCCAATGCTGGAACAGGGATTCCACTGGGTGATCGCTGTACCATTGAATCCGGTTTATACATCACAGCCGGAACTAAAGTCACCCTGATTGATGACCAAAAACAAGCCGCAGGGACCGCTAAAGCTCGAGAACTGGCAGGTCGTTCTGATCTGTTGTTCCGCCGCAATAGCCAAACGGGCACCATTGAATGTCTTACCAATAAATCAGCCATTCAGCTTAATAGTGAACTGCACGCTCATAATTAATCTTTTAGCGCCCGGATCCGGGCGCTACTTCCCTTTTCCTGTCATACTCTTTATACATGCTAAGGGCTTTTCATCGTTCATGGTTAACTTTTATTCAAATTAACTCCATTTTGAATAAGCCTCGGCCGAAGACTGTGACACTTAATTCTCTTATTGGCAATCACGTAAGGATATCTATATGTACGACAACCTGAAAAGTATCGGAATTGTCAAACCCGAAAGTATTGAAAGATATGTACTTCGCCAAGAAGCAATGGCTGATATTTTAAAAATCTATTTTCGTAAGGAAAAAGGCGATTTCTTTGCTAAGAGTGTGAAATTTAAGTATCCACGGCAGCAAAAAACGGTACGGGTCAACGGAGGCACCGGCGAATATCGGGATGTCTCTGAAATTAGCCCGGAATTACGCTATATCGTTGAAGAACTTGATCAACTCACATTACACGGACAATCAGAAGTCGATGTTAAAGAAAAAATCTTAACCGAATTGCGGCATCTGGAAAAAGTGGTTGCAAACAAAATTGCCGATATTGAACGGGATCTCGAAAAACTATAAATCCACTCATGGACCCCGATCAATATTTCAAATAGACACCTAAAGTTGTAACAAACTGAAAAACTAAAGGGGGCTACGCCCCCTTTAGTATGTGCTTATTACTATCTACAATATTACATACCGCGCAGATAAGCATCCATATCAGTTTTCAGGTTATCAGAACGAGTCCCGAAAATAGCCTGGATCCCTTGGCCTGCCACAACAACCCCAGCAGCACCTAACTCTTTCAGTCGACCCTGATCCACTTTTTGAGTATCACTCACCTGAATACGCAGACGAGTAATACAAGCATCAAGGCTCACAATGTTTTCTTTACCACCGAATGCAGCAACCAGGTTACCCGCCATTTCATCATCACTTGCAGCCACAACAGTTTCACCTGAGTTATCTTCACGACCCGGTGTTTTCAGATCGAGGAATTTAATCGCAAGGCGGAAGATGGTGTAGTAAATGGCTGCGTAGCAAATCCCAATGAGAGGGAACAACCACAACCGGCTACCATTACCACTCAATACGATGAAGTCAATCAAACCATGAGAGAAACTAGTTCCGTCACGCATCCCCAGTAAAATACAAATTGGGAAGGCTAAACCAGCCAGAATCGCATGAATCACATACAAAATCGGAGCAACGAACATGAATGAGAATTCGATAGGTTCTGTAATCCCAGTCAAGAACGAAGTCAACGCAGCGGAAACCATGATACCACCGATTTTAGCGCGGTTTTCTGGTTTGGCTGAATGCCAAATAGCAATAGCAGCTGCAGGCAGACCATACATTTTGAACAGGAAGCCACCAGACAATTTACCCGCAGTTGGGTCGCCCGCCATATAACGAGGAATATCACCGTGGAAAACTTGACCAGCCGCATTCACGAATTCACCCACTTGCATCTGGAATGGAACGTTCCAGATATGGTGCAGACCGAATGGAACCAATGAACGTTCTACGACACCATAGATGAAGAATGCGAACGCAGGGTTCTGATAAGCAGCCCATTGAGAGAACGTTTGGATCGCTTTACCCACTGGAGGCCATACGAACGACAAAACAACCCCGATCAAAATCGCAGCCAGACCTGAGATAATAGGAACGAATCGTTTTCCGGCAAAGAAACCAAAGTAATCAGGTAATTTAATCCGATAAAAACGGTTAAACATAAAGGCGGCGACACCACCGGATATAATCCCACCAAGGACCCCGGTATCCGCTAAATGCTGACTGGCAACCTGATCTGCAGGCAAATGCAGAACCATTGGAGCCACAACGGCCATCGTTTTCACCATGATGCCATAAGCAACCACAGCGGCTAATGCAGATACACCATCATTATTGGTAAAACCTAAAGCAACACCAATAGCGAAAATCAACGCCATATTACCAAAGACTGAGCCACCAGCTTCGGCCATAACATGGGAAACAACTGATGGTAACCAAGCAAAATTGGCAGACCCAACCCCAAGTAAAATACCCGCGATCGGAAGAACCGATACGGGCAACATCAGCGATTTACCTACCTTTTGCAGGTTCGCAAAGACTGTACTATTTGACATATTCAGTGCTCCTAAGGGCAACGATTCCTTCAGTTAATGGATATATCTCATCAGAGATATATCTAAAAACCTCGCTTCATAAAAACTTTTTGTTCAAAAAGTAAATAAAAAATAACTTTTATTATTGAGGAATGGATTTTATGGGGCAGTTATTTATAAAAATGCGAGGGACATCAAATTATTCAAGGCCTAATGTAACTTAAAGTAACGTTAGATTTCTTTAAATCTCTATACCTCTTAAAAGTTAACTTTGCGATACAGGGCAAATCTTTTCCTTGCAAGCTGATCAATAATAGATCCTTTATCCCTCATTAAAATAGAACGGATATTTGTGAAATAGATCGGTTTTTAATTGCAACCAATGGGGGGGATAAGCACATTCAATGTGTAACATCTTATGGGTAAATGGATGTACAAATTGCACTCTTCTTGCCAATAACCAAAGCCCAAACCATTGCCGCTCTCTAAAAAGCCGATTGTGACGACCATCGCCATGTGTGGTATCACCAAGAATGGGGTGACTCAAATGATGCATGTGTCTACGGATCTGATGTTTTCTCCCGGTCTTAGGGGAAATTCCCAACCAACTATAACGGCTAGTCGCGTAACGTCCAGTTGCGACAGGTAATTCTGCATGACCAAGAGGCCAGTATTCCGTCTGTGCGGGCTTAGCTTGTGGGAGTTGTGATGCGTTTTTATCCGCGATTTTATCCAATTCTTCAGCCAATGGATAATCTAATAGAGAGCGTTCGCCAACGATTCCCCGAACAATGGCCTCATAATCTTTATGTACTTCACCACTTGCGAACATAGGCATAAATTTCGCCGCGATGTCCTTGGAAAAAGCCATCAGTAAAATCCCGGCGGTCGGACGATCCAAACGATGCAACGGATAGACATAACGCCCGACTTGGTCACGAACTATTTGCAAAGCAAACTGGGTCGCTTGTGTATCTAGCCAGCTACGATGGACGAGTAATCCAGCAGGCTTATAAACAGCGATGAGATAGTCATCCTGATATAACACAGGTAACTGCATCGGAATTTCTTCAGGAAGTTGGAATGGGTTATGGCTGAGGGATGAAAATGTCATCAATGGCCTTTAGTTGCTGAATAATATCTGATGTGGGTTGCTCATAATTTCGAAACACCTCTTCCGCATAAGGCGTCAAAGCAACATTTTTAGGCAAATCTGCCCGAGCATCAATCAACGCATTCATTCGGGGAATAAAAACGAATTGTAACCATTGTTCAAAACGCAAGCAATCCACCCCAAATGGTAGCTGACTTGAGAGTGCCGATGGCGATATGGGCCCAGATTGCCATAGTTCAGCCTGCTGCAATACGATGACCAAAGCATGAAGCTGTTGCTGAAGCTGGACATAGTCAGCCATGTTATCTCCCATATGACAGAAGCGTACTATATGATATTTTGAGCCAGAAATAGACAGCGACTACTCATCAGTGCTGCGATTACATATAATAGCCGCATTATTGAACCCAATAAATCATTATGAAAGCATTAGCCACTCTTAGTGAAATACTGACATTAGCCGGCAGCCAATTCAAGGTTTACGAAATGGGCCGGACCATCACACCTATGGCCCCCCAACAGTTTTATGCGATTGAATCAGCAACAGAACCTTATCCGGTTCCGATTGCCAATCATGCTCGACTCGCACTTTGTTTTTGGTCCATCCAATCCCCTGAAATACCTTATATCTGGTTTTTACAATTTCCGGTGGATGAACAAGGATTTCTGAGTCTGGCGGCCCGAGATCAATTTTTACATCAAGTGATTGAAGCTCTAGGACAGGATTTGTCAAGAACGCCTAACGAAGCACAAGCCCAGGCATTGGCGCAGAATCCAGCCATTTATCATCCAAGTGCAGAAAAACAAGCCTATTTCAATGCCCGCTTAAAAGCGGATTTGGATCTTCCAGCTTCAAAATACTATGAACATGCCCAAGCTTATCTCAATGGTGATTTAGGCTGGGATAGCTGGCAAGCCGTTGCTCTCCAAGGACTGGCCGATGTTGTGGCGCGCCTGGATCGAGAATCAAATAGCCAACGTCTCGCCAGAGCGCTCCCTCATCTGAATGAGACTACATTAATTGCACTGTCACAGCTATTAGAGCACGCGCCTCTCGATCAGCAGCTGATGCACCAGCTAGTCTCGCTGCTCCATCATTGTCAATCCGAGCGCCCTTTACTGGCATCACTGATGCTGCGTGCAATGGCATCCAGCCCATTTAAATCGCTCCGTCAGACCCTGCTTACCGAGCAGTTGCAACAGTCCG
Organism: Celerinatantimonas marina; assembly: GCF_046054165.1. Taxonomy (NCBI): domain Bacteria; kingdom Pseudomonadati; phylum Pseudomonadota; class Gammaproteobacteria; family Celerinatantimonadaceae; genus Celerinatantimonas; species Celerinatantimonas marina. Next base: position 35,296 of record NZ_JBFNXK010000013.1, read on the forward strand.
ACGATCCTCAATTTTTTATTGCTATCGCCGGTAGATTGTGGAAAGACTTGTCAGAAACCGGACTAAACCGGCTGTTTTTTGAAAAATTAGCTTCATTAAATGATAGCGATTTATTTTGTGAATTATTTGCCGATTTAGTCGCGATTCCAGCCCTGAGGGAACAGGTGCTTGCAAGACTCAGAGACCCTGAACGTAGTCCACAACTCGCTCAGGCTATTGGGCATTTGATCCATTCAGCTAATGGTTAGTATTTTAAGTTTACTAGCCCTGCTGCTGTTCGCTGGAATATTCTGGAAACATCGACAGCAGGCTGAATGGGCCAAATTCTTAATTTTAAAACATTGTAGGAACCTGCAACTGCAACTTCTGAGTGTACATTATGCTGGATTGGATAAGCAGCAATTGAAACAGCTGCGACTGGTTTGGTGCTATGAATTTGAATTTACCAGTGTTCCCGACCGGCAATTTTCAGGTACCCTGTGGATATCTCAAGACGGGCATGAATTTCAACTTTCAGCTTATCCGGAACCGGAATTAGCATTGCAGGAAAGACCGGTTACCTCATCCACGAAACATCATCTGGACGACTATTAATTATGGACATGCAACCTATTTACCAAGCACTTAAGTTATTTAAACAACAGGGAATACGCCCCCAGTTAGCCACACTTAAAAATAAATTACCATATCCGTATCCCCTTCCGGTTCTGATCAATGTTCTCAAACAATATCAACACGATCCGCAGTGGATTGAATCTGTTATTGAAGCAGAAGAAGAACCTGAATTACCGGCTCTCGATACTACCGAGCAACGACTTGAACAGCTTGAAAAAAATCAGCAGCAGCTTCTGCTGCGAATAGAACAGTTGGAACAACAATTACAAACCCTGCAACAATCGACTCATAAACCGGGTTAAAGGAACTATATCCGTTTACCTCGCTATATTCATATAGACACCGAGTATCCATGTGAATATGCTGCTGTTCAAAATTAGATAGGTTATATTCCGCATATGTTTCAACATCGTTTAACATTTGAATGCTTCGATAACACCACCATTACAGTAGCGCAGCAGGCCATTATGCGGGTATTAGATAGCCTGCGCTATAACGGTCAAATTTTAGGGCGGGAGTTTCCCTGTTATTTTCACAATGGTTCGTTTATTTGTCAGGTAGTCTGCCCCGAGCAAGACTCACTCAACGCGCAATATGCGTCCCCCCAAGTCAAAGCAGCCCTCAAACAACTCTCAGATGCCTGCTTATTGCGTCCAGATATCAAATATTTAGGAGAAGAACTATTTTCGGATAGCACCGAAAATAATCTGGCACAAGTTTCTGCCTATATTCTCTATACCAGTTTTATCCATAGCTGCTCGCCTTTACGCTCTTTGGAGCGGTTTTTACCGGTTCCTTTATATCGTATTCCAGCGGTTGCCAATGGCGATCAACGCCAAATCATCAAATGGCAGGAAGATTGGAGTGCCTGTGATCAACTACAAATGAACGGCTTTATTTTAGAAAATGAAGCTGTCGAGCAGCTCAGTACGACAGGCACAAGGCTCTTTCAGCGAGGCTGGGATTTAGTCAGACGGATTGGCTATCTCACAGGGAAACCCACTTATTTATATCTATATCGAGTTGGGGGGCATTCTCTGGAAGAAGAAAAAAATCGTAGTTGCCCCGTCTGTGGTCATTCCTGGCGTTTAGAAGCGCCTTTACATGATCTTTTCGAATTCCGTTGTGATCGTTGTCTGCTGATCTCCAATTTATCTTGGGACTATAAAAATTAATCAGTAGGCTCAAGTTGACCTAAAAAGGCCACTAAATCAGGGGCTAGAGGCTGTCGAATATTACGCCCTAACGTTTCCAGCACAACTTCTCCGGTTGTATTCAGCACACTCACGACTTGTAAATCATCTTCACAGGATGCAATAAAGAGTGTCTCAGGCTGGCGCAATCGACGTTGCATCAGGATATGTGCAATTAAATTTTCCTGCAATCGGCGGCTATCAGATTCATTCCAAGCCTGTACCAATTCAATATCTAGCCCCTGAAAAGATGCCGAGAGGGAATCACTATAATAACGCCCTAAAAAAGCTTTCACACCTTCATTAAAGGTCATATCCAACGCATCCTCAGTCGTTGAAAAATCCAATGACTGTTCACGTAACACGGGCTGCCAAAACACATAACCTGCACCCGCTAACTTCGTTTCACAAGGAGAAGGCCATAACTCGTCATGCTCTACCTGTGGATAATGATGTTGCTGCCAAAACAGTTGGCAGCGCTCAATAAATTGATCAAAAGCTTGTTCGACTGCTGAAATTGTCACTCAATACTCCATCATAGGTGAGTTTCATTATTGATTCAGTTACACTAAAGCCTAACTTAGGCTTGACTGAAATACCATGAGTGAATCTTCGAATTACCAGAATTCCCCAGAACTTGCCCAGCTCGAGTTAGGAAAGCATAGTCATTATATTGAAACCTATACGGCTGAGCTACTGCAACCAGTCCCTCGGAGTCTAAACCGTGATCAGCTGCATTTAAGTGCCGAATCACTACCATTTCACGGTTACGATCGCTGGACTTTGTATGAACTCTCTTGGCTAAATCCCAAGGGAAAGCCCGTCGTGGCATGGGGCAGTGTCTGGGTCAATGCAGCATCAACCCATCTGATTGAGTCTAAATCGTTCAAACTGTATCTGAATAGTTTTAACCAAACTATCTTTAAAAACTGGCAGGAAGTTCAGACAACGATGATCCGAGATTTAAGTCAGTGCGCTCAGGGCGATGTCCGTGTCGAACTGTATTCATTGGAACATTCCGCCGTTTTTGCACTGCCCGAAGGTAAGCTCATTGATGATTTGGATATTGAAGTAACCAATTATCAATTCATGCCTTCCCTGCTGGAGCATGCTGTGGATCTAAATACCCCAGTGATTGAAGAAACCTTATCCAGTAACTTATTAAAATCCAATTGTCTAGTCACCAGTCAACCGGATTGGGGAAGCCTGACCATCCGTTACCGAGGATATGCTATTGATCGGGAAGCCTTGTTACGCTATATAATCTCATTCCGCCGCCATAATGAATTCCATGAGCAATGTGTCGAGAGGATCTTCACTGATATTCTTCACTATTGTCAGCCTGAATATCTAACTGTATCCGCTCGTTATACCCGGCGGGGAGGATTAGATATCAATCCATTTCGCAGCAACTTCGAAACCCAAACGGCAAGTCAACGCTTGATCCGTCAATAATTATGTATCTAGCTGCTTATCGTCATTCGACAGGGATTGCCAAACTTATCGGAAACCTGCTGGCCATCGTTCTCTTATCAACAGTGTTAATTGAACGTTGCCTAGCCTATGGCAATGGATTATTACCGGTTCCCGCACATCTGCAAAGCTACCGTAAAATGATGTTACAAGATCCTCAATCCTGTAGTGAGGCGCTAGCCAGGGTCCTGGCCCCTCGTGCTAATGATCAACTCATTTCCAGTGATGCAGGCGAACGTATTTTACTCCATCAAATAGCGGCACTCTGCGCCAACCATAATCATTATGATGAACTGGCATTAGCTCATATTGATCAGGCTATTAGTCTGTCACGGCAAAATAGTATTCCACTGCTCACGATTCGCTCCTATTTAATTAAGGCGCAGATAAATCTTGAGACCAAGGGACATTTGGCACAGGCAGAAACAGCTCTGGCAACAGCAGGACAACTCATTCAGCAAATCGAAAACCCGCTACCGTTATCACTTCAGTACCAATGGCAGCAAATTCAAGCTCATCTGCAATTTTGTAAAGGTCAGCCCGATTTAGCCAAGCCTTTTTTGGAAAGAGCCGATCAAATTGCCCATGCCACGCATAATGCACTCATGATTGGATGGAGCCAACTTTACTTGGGCCGTTATCATCAACAGATCAATCAACCACTGCAAGCTCTGTCACATTATACGGAAGCAATTCGCTATGCCTCAACTTCAGGGCCGGCGATCAATTATTTAAGAAGCCATCTAAATTATTATTTAAGTGAAGTTTACCAACAGCAACAACAATGGGAAAAAGCCATCGAATATCAACGAATGGCTATAGAGTCAGCCCAACAGCTCAATAATGCAGAGTTGACAGCACAATATATCGCTGCCATTGCGACAATCTACAGAAATATGCAGCAATATGGGCTGGCACTGGTTCAATATCTTAATGCTCAAGAATTAGCCCATTCACATCAAAATCTGTTACTAGTCGCCCAAACCGATTTTTGGATCGGGCAAACTTATTTTTTAGGGAATGATAATGCACAGGCTTTATTGCATTTAAATCAGGCCTTACGATATTTTCAGCGCCATCCTAATCCTGAATGGCTGTCGGCGACGTTAATAAAACTTGCCGAAATTTATATTCAGGAAGGTGAGCCGGCCATGGCCATTATCCAACTATCCAAAGCTGAGCTGCTCGCTCAATCAGCACCTCAGGAGGTCGATATCGCCCTCATTCAGCTCACATTGGCCCATGCTTATGAAAATACTGGCGCATTAGCGCAAGCCCTGCTCCATTATAAAAGATTTGAACAGCTCAATAGATTGCAACTTCAACATCAGATTGAACAAACCCAACATCAATTCTCACAAAATTATCAGTTTATTGAACAGCAACAGCAATTGGCCAAACTGACCCAAAAAAACCAACAGCTCCAATTACAAAATCATAATCGTCGGTTATTAATGTTGCTGTTGCTCATCTTCAGTGTTGTGTTCTGTTTACTTTTTATTCTTGTTAAATTTCAACTGAAAAAAACAATACGGGATAAAGAAGAACTCAAAGACCGTTTGTATTATCATCCTCGAACTGGCTGGCCCGCATTAGAACTGGTTGAATCGCCTTTAGAACGACTGCATCAGCTAAAACGTTATCCGATGACCGTGGATCTTCACCCTGTGAAAGAACACACCATTATTGTGGCTCACTTTAATGAACTCCCGTTATCCCATAAACGTTTTGGTTTTGAACAAAGAAAACAACTGGAAACCTCATTTGCCCATCATCTGTACCATCATTTAGAAGACGAATTTGTGACCGGGCATCTTGGGGAACTAGATTATCTCTTCATTACCCCAACCAGAGATCAATTGCCGCAGCAAATTTGCCAAAAACTCATGCCCATTTTGGAACAATTTATTCAAACGCGTAAATTAGCGGTTACAGTCGCTTTAGGATGCTGCCAAACCCCTTTTCTCCCCAAAGCGGAAGATGCTATTGGTGAACAAGGTCTATTGGAAATTAGTTATCTGGCAATGGATGCAGCGGTTGATCTAGCTAAACAAACTCAAACTCCTCAATGGGTTATATTACAAGCGCTGGCCTGTTCTCCAGCCGCATTTTTTGGTGACTCAGATAAACTCATGAACAATATCCGTCATGCCATTCACCAAGGATTGGTGAAAGTCATCAGCTCATCAGACAAAAACCTGATTGAATGGTAAAGTGCGTGTAGTATGGCAAAATGAAAACCTGTAACTAATACTATTTTACGATAAAAATGATCGTGATAAGCTCAGGCTCTCTAATCTGTATGATGGAAAAGGATCTTAGTAAGGATGGATAACGTCAATTTAGTTCTGGATCAGTTGACAACGACGACACAGCTAACCGATCAGAGCAATGAAGTTGCATCTGTTGTAGATGAACAGGCGTTAACAATCCTCTACAATCTGGTGAGCCACCTCTGTGTGGCATGCAAAGGCATTCATAAATCTCTGGATAACCGATTAGCAGAACTCAGCCAACAGCTGGAAACAGGTAAAAATATCTCCCAGATGCTACCATTTCTGATCAACCTCGATCAGATGCTAAAGCTCTATGTTCCTCAGGTAAGTAGTAATTATCTGTATCTGCAGGCATTGATCCATTCTAGTACCAATAAACTCAAGCAAGTGAATGGGCTTCCCCCAAAATTAAGACAACAACTCAAAGAGTTTAGCGAACAAACAACTCCTGAAACTTTCAGTGAAAATCAACAACGGCTCGCTCAGGTCTTTGAGTTCTATCATCTGGCCTTAACCAATAAACCCATTAGTTTCACTCCGGAGCTGGAATCATCAGCCCCGGTTAAACACAGTTTACTCGATCAACACCACCATCAGCGTATTTGTGATGAACTGCAGCGCTTAATCAGTGAATTAGATTTTCATGGCAAAGCAACCCAACAACTGCAAAAAATAAGAGATCAGCTGCTGACAGGCGTTTCGCCAGACGTACTGCCTAATTTATGTCAACAAGTGATACAACTTATGATCGAAGGCATGCGAGAAGAACGCAAAGAATCACAGGAATACGTCTTTTCGCTCAATCAGAACTTGCAGCGGATGAATCAGGATTTTTCAGAGCATGTCGCTTTATCTCAAAATATTCATCAAAATAGCCGTGTTCAACATAAAAGCCTAACCAAGCAAATCGTCAATCTTGGGCTAGAAGTCAAAGCCAGTGACGACCTCAATTATACGAAACAATTAGTACAACAACGGATCATCCAAATAGGAAATGTGCTCAAGGAAAATGATCGTTTGGATCAGCAGGTTCAAGAGCTGGCGCAACGATTAGCATTAATGGACACGCAATTGGAGCGGCTTAGAAAACAGTCTGAACAACAACAAAAACGTCTGGATACCAAAAGAAACCAGCTATTTATTGACAGCCTCACACAAGTTTATAATCGAAATGCACTCGATGAACGCATGGAGCTAGAATATAAACGATGGCGTCGTTATGGCTACCAATTAGCCATTGCAATTATTGATATCGATCATTTTAAAGTAATTAACCAACAATTTGGCCATCTTGCTGGTGACAAAGCATTAAAAGTAGTTGCTCGAGCCCTGCAGAGCTCACTGCGGGATACCGATTTTCTGGCCCGTTTTGGCGGGGAGGAATTTGTCATATTAATGCCCAAAATCAACGCGGATGATTTAATGATCCCACTGGAACATGTGTGTGAACACATCCGGAGTCTTCCGTTTCGCTTTAAACAACAGCAGGTGACAATTACCGTATCAATTGGCGCGACGTTATTCCGGGACAATGACAAATTATTAGATGCTTTTGAGCGAGCAGATCAAGCTTTATATGAAGCTAAAAGCCGTGCTATCGATAGCATTAATATTATAAATTAAATCAGACAACTATAATTAATCATCGTCGAGACACTCCCTTTTTTTCGTTAATTTCGGAGACCATATGATTACCTATGTTAATCCTGTCGGAAGTATGGATCTTTTGTCACAGTTAGAAGTCAGCCAATTAACCCAAACGGCTTCCAGTGAATTGTATCAACTTTATCGTAATTGTAGCCTGGCCGTTTTAAACTCCGGCGTGAAGACGGATTCAAGCCGCGAAATACTGCAGCGTTATAATCACTTTGACATCAATTTACTCAGCCGAGAACGTGGCGTAAAACTTGAACTAACGAATCCTCCAGAAGATGCCTTTGTCGATGGAGAAATTATTCGGGGACTCCAGGAACATCTATTTAGTGTGCTTCGGGATATTCTGTATGTGTCCAGCCAACTTGAAAAAGAATGTAATTTTGATCCCACACGCCCCGCTCATATCACAAACCTGATTTTTTCTATATTACGTAATGCCAGAACGATTAAACCAAATCACGAGCCCAATTTGGTCGTCTGCTGGGGGGGGCATTCCATTAACGAGGATGAATATCAATATACCCGTGATGTCGGTTCAGAATTAGGACTCAGAGAACTCAATATATGTACCGGATGCGGCCCCGGCGCAATGGAAGGTCCGATGAAAGGAGCTACGATTGGACATGCCAAACAGCGTTATACCAACCGCCGTTATATTGGCTTAACCGAACCGAGCATTATTGCGGCCGAACCGCCAAATTCCATTGTTAATGAGCTCGTGATCTTACCTGATATCGAAAAAAGGCTAGAAGCGTTTGTCCGTCTCGGGCATGCTATTATCATTTTTCCGGGTGGAGCAGGAACAGCAGAAGAACTACTGTATCTATTGGGGGTCATGATTACGCCATCCAATACGCGCCAACCCCTCCCCATTATTTTAACTGGCCCCAAAAGTAGTGAAGCTTACTTTCAGTCTATCGATCAGTTCATCGGCGCCACACTCGGCGATGAAGCTCGACGACATTACCAGATTATTATTGATGATGCGCCTACCGTAGCAAGACGAATCAAACAAGCCATGAATAAGGTCAAAGATTTTCGCCGTGCGATGGGCGATGCTTATTCGTTTAACTGGAGTCTGGATATTGACCCACTATTTCAACAACCCTTTATCCCGACTCACTCGAATGTGGCCCAATTAGATCTCAGCTTAACGCAGCCTTCCCAAAAACTCGCAGCTAATTTGCGACGAGCCTTTTCAGCAATTGTTGCAGGGAATGTAAAAAATGAAGGGATCCAAGCTGTTGAAGAACATGGTCCATTCCAAATCCACGGGAACCCCGAACTAGGAAAAAAACTCGATCAACTCCTCCAAGACTTTATTCAGCAGCATCGAATGAAACTACCCGGGCATCATTATGAACCATGCTATCAAATAATAACCAAAGACCTATGATCCAGCAGTTACTGATTATTGATGCCTTAAACTTAATCCGTCGTTTTTATGCGGTATCCGAAAAGCAATTCCAGGATCCTAAAGCACTATTGGCCGCAACATTTAATCAAACTCATCAGGGCATTATCCGGTTATTACAACAATTTAACCCCTCTCATGTGGTCACCGTCTTTGACAGTGGCCAACCGGATTGGCGACAACAGATAGATCCTCAATACAAAGCCAATCGGGAGCCGATGCCACAACCTTTGAAAGATGCTTTGACTTCGTTTCAGGATCAACTTCTGGACGTTGGTATTGACTCTCTCTCAAATCCGGGCATTCAGGCTGATGATTTAATCGCAACACTTGCCTGTAAAGCCGATTCGCACCAACTGGCTAGCGTAATTGTATCAACGGATCAAGGCTACTGGCAGTTACTTGACCATCCCTTCATCCAAATTTATGATTACTTTAAACGTCAGTTTATTGACGCCCATACCGTGTATGAAAAATTTCAACTCCAAACCCAACAACTGATCGATTACTGGGCTATGATTGGAAGCAGTAGTGTCAATCTCAAAGGTGTTCCCGGAATTGGCCCTAAATCGGCCTTAAAGTTACTCCATCAATATCAGACACTGCACAATATTTTACAACTCAAGAGTCAAGACAGATTGGTTCTAAAAGTTCAACAGTATCACCAGGAAGCGAAACAAACAGCCCAACTGATGCAGTTACAAACACAGCTCTCATTAGGATTTAAATTGAATCAAATCCGCTATCACGCCATAGAATCCAGCTAAAAAGGATATGATTGGACTGTTCCATGAACCTATCATTATTCAACCAACCTATGTGAGAAAGCATGCGCTTTCTCCTCTTTCAAAATGAACAAAAATTAATCATTAAATTTCAACAAACCCTAGCCCAATCCACATTTTTAACGCATACTTAGGAGCTGTTGTTTTTTATTGATGTTTTTTTAATACTTATTTTCACATAAAACACTGACGGGCCATATGTATGCATCGTCCCCAGTATGGGTCATACGCTATAGCGCGACCAAGATCATTATCTGACCCGTTTGTTTATAAACCATAATTATTAATAAGACTCAATAAATCAGACTCGACAGTTTCAATGAGGATGTTGAGGATTTTTATTGCAATATCCCAAATGAGAGGGCTAAATGCCCCTCTGACTAAGCTTCATTATGAGCAAAGTGACCCTGACTTATTCAGTGTTGCTTCGTATAAGTAAAAAGAGAGAGACAGACTGTTTTAATACAATTTGTCGAGGATTTGTTTGTGCAGGATGTAACTATGTCAAAAACCAGAATTACCGTCATCCCAGGCGATGGCATCGGCCCCGATATTGTTAAAAGCGCATTAGCGATTCTTGATCACGTTGGATGTGACTTTGAATATGACTATGCTCAAGCGGGCCTTACCGCGTTGGAAACATCTGGCGAACTGCTTCCCCAGGCTACACTCGATTTAATCAAATCAAATGGAATCGCTTTAAAGGGCCCTTTAACCACTCCGGTTGGAAAAGGTTTCACATCCATTAATGTCACATTACGTAAACACTTTAGCCTTTACGCCAATGTTCGCCCCGTTCGAACATTTGTAGGGACTAAGGCACGCTATAGTGATATTGATATTATTACAGTACGTGAAAATACCGAAGGTATGTATTCTGGTGAAGGCCAGATTATCGATGATGCACGGACTCATGCTGAAGCTAAAAGCGTCATCACTCGCCAAGGAGCAGAACGAGTCATTCGTTTTGCCTATGAATTAGCTCGCCGTGAAGGACGTAAAAAAGTTACCACACTTCACAAAGCAAATATTCTAAAAACAACTTCAGGATTATTTTTAGAGGTCTCCCGGGAACTTGCCAAAGAATATAGCGATATCGAAAGTGAAGAGATGATCGTCGATGCCGCCTGTATGAATTTGGTTATGTACCCAGAACGGTTTGATGTCATTGTTACTACTAATTTATTCGGTGATATTATTTCAGATCTCTGTGCCGGTTTAGTCGGTGGATTAGGCATGGCTCCGGGGGCAAACATCGGTAAAGATGCGGCTATCTTTGAGGCTGTACACGGTAGTGCCCCTGATATCGCCGGGAAAAACATTGCTAACCCAACATCCGTCATTTTAGCTAGCATACAGATGCTGCAATATCTGCATATGAATGACAAAGCAGACCAGATCTTACATGCATTAAAAGCGACTATTGCTGAAGGTCAGTATACAACCCGTGATTTAGGTGGCAACAGCAGTACCGATGAATTCACTCAGGCCGTGATTGCTCACTTGTAATCGCTCGCCATCTCATCTGAACTCAATAAGGGGCTTTTACGCCCCTTTATTTTCATAGCACACTGCAGATTAATCTCGATGTAAGCAAGCAAAAACAGTGATCTCTTCTCGATCATGATAGAGTTGTTTGGCCCTCACCTCAAACCGATACCCCGTTTGAGATAACTCTTCACGAAGTAAACTCAAATCTTGTTGCACTTCCGCAAAACGTTTCTTCATTGGTAATTTCAAATTAAAAATTGCGTATTTACACCAACCAGATAGCAGCCACTTTAACATGAGCCGCGTCACTCGCGATGGTTTTTCAACCATATCACAAACTAGCCAACTCACATTTTTTCGGCTCGGCACAAATTTAAAGCCATCTTCACGATAATGAGTGAGTTGTCCTGATTCCATCAAATGCTCAGCCATTGGCCCATTATCAATAGCATCGACATACATACTGCGACGGATCAGTTGATAACTCCATCCTCCTGGACATGCGCCTAAATCAACGGCATGCTGTCCTGGCTGGATATAGCGTGCTCGCTCATCTTCATTTAATAACACCGCAAAGGCCTCATCCAATTTCAATGTTGAACGACTAGGTGCCACTGAAGGTTGTTTCAGCCTTAAAATTCCCATCGGATAAGGGCTACTATTAGACGCTAAGCGAACCCCCAGATAGAGCATCTGACTATCCAGCCAAAATAACTGCAAGATATAATCACTCGACGATTCCAAGAAGGGCACCAAAGCCTTTTGCAGAGGTTTGTGAAACTTACGACAAAACCCTGATAGTTGTTTTCCTGAATTTGTATCTGGATAATCTTGCGCGAATTGAGAGCATTTCCCCCATGACTGACTCAAAGATAAAATCTCACTGATTCGGTCATCGGGATTTAAATGCAATTTTTGATATACGACTTGCCACTGACGGGTAAAGACCAGTTCTCTAAAATCCAACTTTCGGTGAATGGCTAACGCATCGCCTGCGGTAAAACATTCAAATTCAACAAACCCTTGCTCATTTTTAGTTCGGGCAAAACCGCTAATTCCCAGCTGATTCGCATGGAACTGGATCTCAGCTGCACAATCATTTTCAAAACCACTGCGACAACTGAGCAATAATGACTCACTCACTTTTTGCTCTCATTCCAGTAAAATATAATAACCCCCACCCAACAATCAGAATGACACCACCTATAGGGGTAATTGGACCTAAAACCGAACGCCAGGCTTCCAGCCATGCTGCAGGTAAACAGGCCATTAAATAGAGACTACCGGAAAACAACCAGCTACCGATAATCCAACACTTTCCACTGCGACTCGCAATATGAGATACGGCTAATGCAGCCGCTAAGTGAATCAACTGATACATCACACCCGTATGGATCCAGCTTAAAGCCTGTTCAGGTAGAATATGGGATAAACCATGAGCAGCACCGGCGCCCATACCAACGGAGAGCATGCCTCCTAGTGCAATTAATACTCGCCAGAACGGGGAATATGACATCGAATAAACCTTTTTATTTCATCTGCAACATACTGAAGATTATCTATCCAGCTCAAACCACTGCTTTTACGAGGCTTGAATCCATGATCACCATCGCGAATCCAGTGAATGGAAACCTGTGATGGCAATGATAAATGCCGATATTCATCAAAAGAACCAAAATTATCCCGCTCTCCCTGACAAATAAGAGTAGGAACTGACAGCTCAGCTAAATGCTCGCCTCGGAATGAGTCCGGTTTGCCAATAGGATGAAATGGAAACCCCAGAACAATAACGCCTTGCAACGTATTTAACTCCAGCGCGACGTGAGTCGCTACACGTCCACCCAATGATTTGCCACCAATAAAAACAGGCCCATCCCACTTAGGAATAATATTTTTATAAGATTGGATTAATTTGGGTAATCGATCTGGAGGACGTCGTTTCCCTGTTTCAAGACTTAATTGCATATAAGGGAAATGAAAACGCAATATGGCAATTTCATCGATTAATAAGGGAACCAACTGCTCAAAAAATTCATGTTGATATCCCGCACCAGCCCCATGCGCAAGAATAAGCAATGGCGCATGCTCTGGGCCTTGAAGCAATACCTCATCAGGATTCAACAACATCTGCTCCAAATTCTCGCTGCTCTTCTTTGACCAGATTAATCATCCATTCTCTAAATGCAACAATCTTACCTTGCTCGGCCTGAGAGGGATGGCAGACTAAATAATAGGCATTTTGACTCACCAGAACTTGCTCGAACGGGCAAACTAAGCGTCCTGCTTGGATCTCAGGTTTTGCCAGTACCGAGTGCCCCAACGCGACCCCCTGCCCATAGATAGCAGCCTGTAACACCATTGTAGAATGAGAAAAAATAGGCCCCTGATTGACATCCATTTTAACCCCAACCTGTTTAAACCAAGCTTTCCAGTCATGTCGAGAGGTATCATGCAGCAGAGTGTGATAGCGTAGATCCTCAGGTTTATTCAACGGCTTATCACCATTAAGTAATAAAGGTGAGCACACTGGAATCAAATATTCAGTATGCAGCTTATCAGCTCTTAATCCCGCCCAATTACCTCGCCCATAATAAACGGCCACGTCCACATCATCGGTCAATGAACCTTCATCCCGATCAAGGGCTTTAATACGCACATCAATATCAGGATGAAGTTGACTAAACTTAGAAAGACGGGGAACCAACCACTGTATCGCAAAACTAGGTTGTAAACTGATGGAAATAGCACCTTTTTCACCCCGAGCCAGCAGCCGATCAGTAGCTTCACTTAATGATGAAAAAATATCTTTAATATCAAGAAAATAACTCTGACCTTCTTCAGTCAACAACAATGAGCGGTTTTTGCGGCGAAATAGTTTTAATCCGAGATACTCTTCAAGACCTTTGATCTGATGACTCACCGCAGCCTGAGTCACAAAAAGCTCTTCAGCCGCCCGCGTAAAGCTCAGATGCCTCGCAGCTGCTTCAAATGCTTTCAGTGCGTTCAACGGTGGTAAACGACGTGCCATGTAACAACCTGTTAACGGATAAAATTTTCTAATCGTTCATGATTATAATTTATCTATTGCTATCAATCCAGCGAACTCTTATAGTGCATCTGCACCAAACAAGGGCTTAATGATAAAGCGGATTATCTCAGCTTTATTCTTGACCTGTCATTTCATGAATGACCATTTGGTTGCGATGTTGTGTTTGCATTAGAGTCGGTCGTTTCCGACTTACCTCCTGTACATTTGACTTGTCTGTCAAATTTATTTCGGCTAAACCTTTTGGTTTAGCCTTTTTTTATCCTGAAATAAAAATATCAACGAGGCAAAAAATATTCCACAGCTGACCAAAGATCAATAATCATGGAATTTTTTAACAGATCTCGCTAAGACTCTCAGCATCATTTCCACATCACCAAGGCACAAGCCCATACCTACATTTACTTGTAACAACATCTGAGATAATCGTTATGACTACAGATCACTTGGGGGAGAATATCGGCACCGGTTTGTGTTTATACCAGACGCTTAAAATAAGCAGACGTTGTCTTATCGAGTGCTCAACATCTGACTTACAATAAACAGCACTCAATGGCCCGTCCAATAAGACCGCTGAATGCTACTTACCTTCGATAATAGTGATGACACGTTTCAAAATAAACTACATTTAAAATACATATCACTAAAATGGAACAATCAACAGTTTTCAGTAGATAACAAGCTCTGATGAACTTTAATCACTACTTTGGTGATCGCTTCTGGCACATCATCCACTGCAATTAAAGGCCGATGTGGGCAACCGGGAGGGAACACTACAAATTCTCCAGCCGATAACTCTATAAATTTTTCTTTTTCGACCTGTCCAAAAGCAATATCCGATGTCGCAAGGCGATCATCATCGACCTGAACAAAAGGCTGCAATGCACAACCGTAACGTTCACGCCCTTTCAACACAATTTGAATATCCAAATAATTCTGATGAACTTCGCTACGCCGAGCAGCTAAAACCTGGGTAGTCGTCTCATCCACATTGTAAAATAGTTTATCCCCATCTAGCGGATAACGTCCTGCTTTCGGCATCGTCATGAGTGTTTCTTTTAATGATGCTAAGATGGAAGCAATCAACGGATTGATGACCCGAACGGATTCCAAATGATCCAGCGAACCTATAAACATACACCCTCTTTGTATTAATCGGATAAATTACGCAATATCGACCAAATCGTAATAATACTTAGAATATAAATCATCACGCCACTATTATGTGAAAACATCGACTGAGTTAATGCAAAATCCATAAAGCAGACAGGAACAAGTACCCCAGCCATGGCAACACTTTTATACTGCCAATGAGAAGCATAATACCGGACTTGTTTCACAAATAGACGAAGTGGAACGCCATAGACAAACAATAAGAGAATCAATCCAATGATGCCATATTCACTCAAATTCGTCAGATACTCATTATGCGCATGACCATACTGAACCACGGAAGAATTGATCAGCCCTTGGTTGGCAAGGATCTGTTTTTCAACCTGCAGATCATATTTTCCAACGCCTAATATCGGGGCTTTTTTGAAAAGATAAAAGGCAGCTTTCCACATTTCAAACCGTTCTCCAGACGAGGTAACGGCATTCTCCCCTGAGATATAAGCCTGTACGTTCGTAATCGTGTCATCTATCCGTTGATAGACATTGGTCTGAGGAATGGCAATAACAATTCCAGCTAAAACCACAAAGCTTATCAATATTAGCATTGCCCGAGTTCGTCCGATCAGCTCCCGAGACTGCCAGAAGATATACAGCAAAGCCATAGGAATAGCGATCCAACCGCCCCGACTCCCCGATAACGCCGAGGTAAAAAGTCCAGCTACGCCCGCAAGCCCCATAAAAAGAATCGATTTACGATCATGCATCGCCACAAAATAGATCACTCCGGCAAAACTTAATAAGCCGAACAATACCCCAAGATCGCCAAACATAATCGGATGTTGAAACCCATTGGATCGGTCAGCATCTAAAATGATTTTCTGGTACAAACCGACGGCACATCCAGATAATGCACCCACCGCGATTCCATACCAAAAGGCACGAATCGACACCGGATATCGACGCAAAAACAAATAGGGAAAAAAAGCAATGATAAAACGAGAGGGTTTATCCAAGCCAGTGAGTTCAAACACATGAATACAGCGGAAAAATAGGAAGCTCAGACCATAGATAATAAATGTCCATAAGAGCCATTTATCCTCTCTACTCCAGGGCATCATAAATCGCTTAGGTTTAATACAAAATGCTGCTAAAGCTCCCGCCACCAACAACGTTGAACCATAGCTATATCCACTGCTTACAGACAGCGTTAAAGCAAAAGTTAAAAAAATGGTAACAGACGTTACTAATTGCCATCCCTGCTTTAATTTGTTCATCCACTCAGGACGTTCCATATAACTCATCGTATTATTGTTCAGTATGTAGCTTATCTTTATTGAGTGTAGATGGCGATTGCGAAGAGATCACAATCCTCATTTACTATAGACAAACGGATATCGTTAAAAATTTACGCTATCTTACAGAATTAGTGACAGATTTCCATTAGTATCCACTATTTTCTAAGCTTCAAAGAGCATGCTATATCTCTATAGAATTTTTCCTGAGTTCGAGATACACCTCCAATGCGGCATGCTTCATCGCTCTTTTTGTAACTTAAAACTATCACTGATCAAAATATGGATTATTTTGATCATAAATAGTTATTATTTTATTGATATATACTTTCACCATTCTAATTAGTTCAATACTAGTTTAATTGAATAATTAAAAACATAAATCGAAGTATACCTCATGAAAATTTCTATCATTATTTAATAAATCATAAGTAAACCTTCGGTACACTTTAAAATAACTGTCACTCTTCAGGGTGTGAATATTTATAAAAATAAAACATCTATATTTATTCTTTTCCGACACAATACATAAGTTTAGAATCATTCTCATTCCTATCTTGTTTTTGTTTATCTCATAAATCCATCTAAAATTTAGTTGTCTTTGATAAATAAATTTTATTGTATTTAGTTATGCATGCCTATTTCATAATATATATAATGTTTAACCTGTATTCGGCTATATAAATCCATTGCCAGAGTCTTACGAAATTCGTAAAATAACAGCTCCAAGTTATAACCCTAAATAGTTCAAAATCCGATAACGAGCAGGTGGGATCATATATCCATTATTTTTCTTAATGCATCATAAAAATGACAATAATAGGTCATCGACTGATCACAGATGTCAGAGTAATATGAAGTAGCTTTGTTGTAGGAAACGAACCCTTGGACTAAAAATCAAACCGATAACAACTTTCGTCTATTATCGTGAATTTTATGTAGTTTTTCACTTTACTTCAGGACTAAAGTAAGGAGGCTTTGTCATGTTTTGGCAAAAAAAATTAGAAAAATTTGTGGAGCAAGTTGCCGCAAATCAAGAATTGCCTATGGGAATCCACCTTTGGAATGGTCAACAAATTGATTTATCCAATGACCCAAAAGTCATTGTTGATGTTCCTTCTCTGGCTTCACTACGCCATTTAATTCATCCTTCTCTGGATAGTCTCGGAGAAGCCTATGTAGAGGGTAAATTAAAAGTTCAGGGCAGTGTCACCGATATTATTGATATCGCAAGCCGTTTAGTCGAAGCGGCTCCTGACACAACCATGCAACATAGTAAACCCCGACATTTTCGCCATTCTCGAAAAGTCGATGCGGAATCCATTTCCTATCACTACGATGTCTCCAACGATTTTTATAAAGCCTGGCTTGATAAAAACATGGTTTATTCTTGTGGCTATTTTAATTCGCTAGATGACTCATTGGATCAAGCGCAAGAACAGAAAATCGACCATATTTTAACTAAAATCCGTCTTCAGCCCGGCCAGAAATTATTGGACGTCGGATGTGGCTGGGGGGCTCTCATTATTCGCGCGGCCCAAAAATACGGCGCCAAAGCGACCGGTGTCACGATTTCACAACAACAGTTTGACGAGGCTCAACGTCGTATCAAAGCAGCGGGTTTAGAAGATTGTTGTGAGGTCAAACTGCTTGATTACCGGGATGTAACAGGAAAATATGATCGAATTACCAGTGTTGGTATGTTTGAACATGTAGGGTTAGCCAATCTGGAATCATACTTCCGGAAACTGAATGATCTCCTTGAAGACGATGGCATTATCATGAATCACGGCATCACTTCCAGTGATCCAGATTCAGGCGGCGCACCTGCTGGTGGGGGTGATTTCATTGATAAATACGTATTTCCAAATGGGGAATTACCTCATATTAGTATGGTTTTACATGAAATGGCCAAAGCAGGCTTGGAACCCACCGATGCTGAAAACTTGCGTCGCCACTATGCCATTACTTTAGAGCACTGGGCGGCACGCTTTGAAGCCCAGAGTGAAAAACTACAACAAATGGTTGATGAAAAACACTTCCGTATTTGGCGGGTCTATTTAGCGGGTTGTGCTCATGCCTTCCATCAAAACTGGGTAGCTATTTACCAAGTGGTTGCCACTAAAGCCGGGCGCTATAGCTTACCGCTAACACGCGAATATATGTATCAGGATAAAAAATAAGATACAGCACACTTGTATCATGCTTTTTATAAGGCACCCATTAGGGTGCCTTTCATAATCGAGTCTAAAAACGAATCAGCTCAGCGAATGCAAGCAACCGCCTTTTCATCTGCTCTTGGATCTAATTGTTCAAATATCAGATCATTTATATATTAGGCCTCATGATGCCGTTTAAAGACAAATGTATCTGACGTCGATTCATCTTCACTATATTGATAGCCTTCCCAATCAAATGCTTGTAATTGCAGGGGATCATCAATACGATGTTGAAGCATATAACGGACCATTAATCCTCGAGCTTTTTTAGCATAAAAACTAATGACTTTATATTGTCCATTTTTAAAATCTTTAAATACCGGCGTAATAATCTTTGCTTGAAGTTCTTTTGGTTTTACTGATTTAAAATATTCATTCGATGCTAAATTAATGAGCCACTCATCCTGCTGCTGTGCTAAAACTTCATTAAGTTTATCAGTAATTAAAGTCCCCCAAAATTGATACAGATCGTTCCCTCGAGGGTTCTTCAGTTTAATTCCCATCTCTAGCCGATAAGCCATCATTAAATCTAAGGGCCGCAGCACGCCATAGAGTCCCGATAGAATCCGTAAATGATTGGATGCATACTCTAAATCCGATTCAGATAATGAATCGGCGTCCAATCCGGTATACACATCGCCTTTAAAAGCGAGAATTGCAGGCTTAGCGCTACCCAACTCAAAGGGCGTCTGCCATTGACTAAATCGAGCGGCATTTAATCCCGCCAACTTGTCACTAATTTTCATCAGTGAACCAATCTGAGCGGGAGTCAGCAAAGACGCCTCATCAATCAACCGTTGACTCTCCTCAAGAAGCTCCGGCTGCGTATAATTCCCTGCAACGACAGCAGGATTAAAATCTAATGTTTTGGCGGGCGATATGACAGCTAGCATAATAAAACCTTTTACTTATCGATAACCTTTGCAGTGTAGCGTTGCTTTAAATCAAAAGTCTAATCAATGATCACCGCCATATTCATCGGTAACTTAAATCAATCCCGTGTACCCCGGGAAAGGGTGTCACTGACAAACGGAATGTTTTACACTAAAGCTTATTTATCTTGATTGGTTATTATTTCTGATTCCGGTATTTCAAAGAACAATATGTTCCAAAGGTTTATGAAACATGCTCCATGAAATCAGATCTCATCATAAGGGTAACCTATATCGGAGGTAAAAGAACACTTTCGAATATATTTTTAATATAAAAATCAATGGATTATAGATAAGAACTAAATCGTCGCTTTTTTATTTTAACTTTTCACTGTGATCATGATGACTATTGAACAGAATATCAAAACCATTCAGCGTCAGATCAATGACGCGCAACGACAGGCGAACCGCCTGGATCCCATTACGTTACTGGCCGTTAGCAAAACCAAACCGCTTAGCGCCGTTCAAGAAGCTTACCAATGTGGGCAGCGCCAATTCGGTGAAAACTATGTCCAAGAAGGCGTTGATAAAATTCAGGCGACCCTAGATGCCGACTGGATCACGGATCCCATTACCTGGCACTTTATTGGACCATTACAGTCTAACAAGAGTCGACTGGTTGCTGAGCATTTTGACTGGGTGCAAACCATTGACCGGCTTAAAATAGCCCAACGACTCAGTGCTCAACGTCCGGAACATTGCCAACCGCTCAATGTCTGCATTCAGATCAATATCAGCGGAGAGTCGACTAAGTCAGGAATATCCCTAGACGATTTGGATGAAATGGCCGCTGCGATTAGCCAACTTCCCCGATTAACACTACGAGGATTGATGGCTATCGGAGGACAGAAACATCCGGAGCTAGAATTTCAGCAAATGAAAAACGCTTTTGATAAGCTCAAACGACACTACCCTCAGATTGATACATTATCAATGGGCATGACGCATGACATGCAACTCGCCATTGACTATGGGAGTACGATGGTTCGGATTGGGACCGCAATCTTTGGACAACGTGATTATTCTAAAACGCATGTATGATTTATACTCAGGAGCATCATGACAACACAACAATTTGTATTTATTGGCGCTGGCCACATGGCGTCCAGTCTCATTGGTGGCATGGTTCGGCAAGGTATCTCCGCCTCAACCATCGGTGCCTGTGATCACAATCCAGGCAAGCTTGAGTCATTACAAAACCAATACCAGATTGCCACTTATGCTGACAGCATCAGTGCTATGGACGCTGCCGAAGTTGTTATTCTGGCGGTTAAACCTCAGGTGATGCAGGATCTCTGTCAAACGCTCAAAAAACAAGGCAACGTAGAAGGCAAACTGTTTATATCTATTGCGGCGGGTATTCGTTGTGAACAGCTGCAGAATTGGTTAGGGCATGTGCCCATTATCCGTTGTATGCCCAACCTCCCCGCCAAAGTCGGCGAAGGGGTCACCGGCGTCTACGCGCCAGAGGATATTACCGCGTCACAAAAACAAAGCGCAGAACGAGCGTTATCGTCGGTCGGGCAAGTAGTCTGGCTCGACAATGAAGCGGCGATCAATCATATTATTGCGATTGCCGGTAGTGCCCCAGCTTACTTTTTTCTGTTTATGGATGCGATGCAACAATATGCTCAGGAACTTGGGTTTAGTGAAGAGCAAGCCCGGGAAATGGTCACGCATACGGCATTAGGCAGCGTGAAACTGGCTTTAAATGATGCTCAAACCACATTGGCAACCATGTGTCAGAATGTGGCCGTCAAAGGGGGAACCACAGCTGAAGCCGTGCAAGTTTTTGAACAGGCCGGGCTCAGAGAGACCGTAAAACAAGCCATGCAAGCCGCTATCGAGCGTGGTCAACAGCTAGAACGTCAACTCTAAGAGAACCTTAATTCTATGACGGCATTTACTTATTTAATTACGACCCTATTTGATTTATATCTGATGGTGGTCATTTTGCGGGTCTGGCTACAAATCGCCCGAGCCGATTTTTATAACCCTTTCAGTCAATTTATTGTCCGAGCCACCAACCCGCTTTTAAAACCGTTGCGTCGTATTATCCCCGGTTTTGGTGGCATCGACTGGGCCGGGGTAATCCTGGCATTGATTATTGCTGCTGTAAAATGGCTGTTAATTATGCAATTAAGTCGAGGCTTCATCTTCTGGAATGTACTACCACTCTTTGCATTACTGACCGTCGTCAAACAAGCGGGAAGCTTGCTATTTTGGATCTTGATTATCCGAGCCATTCTCAGTTGGGTTAGTCAGGGACGCAGTCCCATCGAATATGTGTTCATGCAACTCACCGAACCATTTTTAGCCCCCATCCGACGGATCATTCCGGTGATGGGAGGGCTTGATCTGTCAGTACTCGCGCTATTCATCATCTTGAACTTCTTAAACATTTTACTCTCAAGCTACATTCCATACTGGCGAGTCATGTAATTCACAGGCGCATCTCATGCGCCTTTTTTATATCTACTGCAAACGAAACATGGCGTAAATTGCATATTCCGTGTGATCTTATCTATATTAAGTGAATAAATCACTTAACAAGGCTAATAACGGATTGGTAACATCATTAGCGATCACCAGAGGATCACATGCTCTGATGTCATGACCCGTACCACCTTTGGTATCCTCAGAATATTCACAAAGGTTGTCTCTATGGAAAATTTAAAACGCCCGTTATATCTGCCTTATGCGGGACCAGCTCTTTTAGAAACACCATTGCTTAACAAAGGGAATGCATTTACCCCGGAAGAGCGTACCGCATTTAATCTGGAAGGACTGCTCCCACATGCTATCGAAACCATTGAGGAGCAAGCTCAGCGGGCTTATGAGCAATACCGAAGTTTCCGCAATGACATGAACAAGCACATCTTTTTACGTAACATTCAGGATACCAATGAAACCCTCTTCTATAAGCTCGTCACCGAAAATATCGTCGAGATGATGCCTATTATTTACACCCCGGTTGTGGGCATGGCTTGTGAACAATTCTCAAATATCTATCGCCGTTCGCGAGGATTATTTATCGCTTATCCGGATCGCGACCGAATCGATGAAGTGCTGAATAATGCAACCCGCCATCACGTTAAAATCATTGTCGTAACCGATGGCGAGCGGATCCTAGGCTTAGGCGATCAGGGCATCGGTGGCATGGGGATCCCCATCGGAAAACTATCCCTTTATACGGCCTGTGGCGGCATCAGTCCCGCGTATACCTTGCCCATCGTATTAGATGTCGGTACCAACAATCAGACTCTGCTGGACGATCCGATGTATATGGGGTGGCGTCATCCACGCATCAGCGGTGATGAGTATGATGGCTTTATTGAGCAATTCATTGAAGCGGTTCAAATTCGCTGGCCGAATGTACTGATGCAGTTTGAAGACTTCGCTCAAGCTAACGCCAACCCTATTTTAAATCGCTACCAAGACCAACTCTGCTGTTTTAATGATGATATTCAAGGAACGGCTTCCGTGGCCGTTGGCTCGCTACTGGCTGCCTGTCAGGCCAAACAGGAACAACTGAGCGAGCAACGCATCTGTTTTGTAGGTGCCGGATCGGCAGGCTGTGGTATTGCCGAAGCCATCATCCGGGCCATGATCGGTGAAGGAAAAGAAGAAGCGGATGCCCGCCAGCAAATTTATATGGTGGATCGTTGGGGATTAATCCAAAGTAATATGCCCAATCTGCAGCCCTTTCAAACATCACTAGCTCAATCCGCACAGCTCCAACAGCAATGGTCGCTAAGCGAAGGTGAAGGCATTGCACTGGAAGATGTGATCAAACATGCCCGACCCACCATCTTAATTGGCGTTTCAGGAGCTCAGGGGATTTTCACCGAAACGATTATCCAATCCATGCATCAATATTGCCGCCATCCGATTATCTTTCCATTATCCAATCCGACCAGTCGGGTTGAAGCTCGACCTGAAGATATCCTACGCTGGACCAATGGCAAAGCACTGATTGCCACCGGAAGCCCTTTCCCTCCGGTTTATTTAGGTGAACAAAGTTATCCGATTGCTCAATGCAATAACAGTTATATCTTCCCCGGTATAGGACTGGCGGTAATTGCCGCTAAAATCACCCGGATTAGTGATGAAATGCTAATGAAAGCTAGTCACACTCTGGCTGAGCATTCACCGATGATCCGTCAGGGTTCCGGCGAATTATTACCCCCTCTGGATGAAATTCAGTCCTTGAGTAAAGCCATTGCTTTTGCTGTCGCCAAGCAAGCGATTGCCGAATCGTTGGCTCCAGAGGTCAGTGATGAATATTTAGAGGCATCCATTGAAAAAAATTTCTGGATCCCCGAATACCGGAGTTACAGACGGACGTCATTCTAAAGTCATTGTTGAAAACTATTTAGCTTAATCGATCTAAAAGCCTTTAAGATCCGTTTATGCCCCTAGGCATAAACGTCAGGCTCGTTTAAGATGCGCCCATAAGTTTTAACGAGCGGAGTATTCATGTCTAAAATTGTGTTGGCCTCATCTAATGCCGGGAAAGTGGCCGAACTACAGGCGCTACTGAGCGATTACCAACTGGATATCGTACCCCAGTCGCATTATCACGTTACCGATGCCGAAGAAACCGGCACCACCTTCGTTGAGAATGCCATTATCAAGGCTCGCCATGCATCTCAGGCCACAGGACTCCCCGCCATCGCGGATGACTCCGGACTCGCGGTTGATTTCTTAGGGGGCGCTCCCGGGATCTATTCAGCCCGCTATAGTGGCGAGCATGGTCATGATCAGAAAAACAATGAAAAATTACTCGCGGCACTATCCAGCGCGGATGACAGTCAACGCCAAGCCAGCTTTCACTGCGTTTTAGTATATATGCGCCATGCTGATGATCCCACGCCGTTGATCTGTCATGGTCAATGGTCAGGGCGGATTGCTCACCAGATCATCGGTGACCATGGCTTTGGTTATGATCCACTTTTTTATCCGAACGGATACAGCGTGACATCCGCCCAGCTCTCGCCCGAACAAAAAAACCAAATCAGCCATCGAGCCCAGGCGTTAAAATTATTAGTTGAGAAACTGGCAGGCCATCACTAATGCAATTGCCTAAGCTATCATTGTATGTTCACATTCCGTGGTGTGTGCAAAAATGTCCTTACTGTGATTTTAATTCTCATGGGCAAAAAGGAGAACTTCCCGAATCAGCCTACATTGCTGCACTACTCGCCGATTTGGATAGCGAGCTGCAATGGGTCCAGCAACGCCCGCTCCACAGCATTTTTATCGGTGGAGGAACCCCCAGCTTGTTATCCGGCGCGGCGATCCATCGGCTTTTAGAAGGCATTCAAAAACGTATTCCCTTTGAAGACAATATAGAAATTACGATGGAAGCCAATCCAGGAACGGCAGAAGCCGCTCGATTTCGGGATTATTTTCAAAGTGGCGTCAATCGATTGTCGCTCGGTATCCAGAGCTTTGATGACGCTCATCTTAAGCGTCTGGGACGGATCCATGATGCCGCCCAAGCCAAACAAGCGGTCATGATGGCTAAAACGGCCGGTTTCACCCGGATCAATTTGGATCTAATGCATGGTTTACCCAATCAAACCACAGCTCAGGCACTCGCGGATATCCAACAAGCTCTGGAACTAGCCCCAACCCATTTAAGTTGGTATCAGCTAACGATTGAGCCTAACACTGCCTTTGCCAGCCGCCCGCCGAAGCTCCCGGATGATGAATCCCTTTGGGATATTGAAACCCATGGGAAAGCACAGCTGGCCGACGCTGGATTCCAACAATATGAAATATCCGCCTATGGCTGCAATGGCGATCAAGCCCGGCACAATCTCAATTACTGGCGTTTTGGGGATTACATCGGGATTGGTTGCGGCGCGCATGGCAAACTCACCCAACCGGAACAGATCATTCGCCGGGTAAAACTGCGCCACCCGAAAGGCTATTTAGATCCCAAGCGGGAGTTTTTAGATCAACAATGGTCGATAGCGGCTGTAGAACGGCCTTTTGAATATTTTCTGAATCGATTCCGTCTCTATGAACCAGTACCGAAACAGGAATTTATCGATTTCACCGGACAAGTACTGGAGACGCCGCAACTTTGTGGCCCAATGCAACGCGGTATTGAATTGGGCTTGGTTGATGATCATTCGGGCTACTGGCAGGTCACTCAACGAGGACATCTATTTCTCAATGATCTGCTCGATCTGTTTATCGTTGATACCGATTAATCAACGCGTTCAAACATCAAATCCCATACACCGTGGCCTAGTTTTTGGCCGCGGTTTTCAAATTTAGTCAAAGGACGCCATTGTGGCCGCTCGACATAATCGCCACGTTGCGACAGATTTCGATAGCCGGTAGCCGCATTCATCACTTCTAGCATATGCTCGGCATAATTCTGCCAGTCGGTTGCCATATGAAACACACCGCCCACAGACAATTTGCTACGGAGTAACTGAGCAAACTCCGGCTGGACAATCCGTCGTTTGTGATGGCGTTTTTTGTGCCACGGATCTGGGAAAAACAGCTGGACTTTACTTAAGCTCGCTGGCGGGATGGAATCTTTGAGGATCTCGACGGCATCATGCTCAATCACGCGCAAATTTTGCAACTGACAATCCGCCATATCAGCCAGACAAGCACCTACACCCGGACGATGCACTTCAATCCCGACAAAATTCCAATCGGGGTGGCTTTGGGCCATCTCCACCAGCGACTTGCCCATCCCAAATCCGA
This sequence comes from Celerinatantimonas marina, assembly GCF_046054165.1. NCBI lineage: Bacteria > Pseudomonadati > Pseudomonadota > Gammaproteobacteria > Celerinatantimonadaceae > Celerinatantimonas > Celerinatantimonas marina. The sequence goes on from NZ_JBFNXK010000013.1 coordinate 61,533, forward strand.
TTTCCAAAACCACTGGAGCAGATCGACCAAAAATAGTTTCAAAATCATAAGGCTGAGACTGATGGGTTAATCCATACTCAGGAAGTAACGCATCCAATGCATGAGCCTGACGATTACTCAACCGTCCCTCGCGCTTCACAAAACTACGTACAGTCCGCATCACTTTGCCATCTTCAGTCAATTGGGGACCATCGGTTGCACTCATTTGCACTCTCTTCATTCTGCCTAAACGATAAGGGCGCATTATGCAAAAAGTAGCCGTGATAGCAAGCCCAACCTGCTTAAAACTGTGCTCTTGCTGCAATCCAGCGAACAATTTGTTGATCCGTAGCTTGTAGAGTCTGGTGCGTGAGCTGACCTAAATGAGCCAAAGAGGCATCCACGGAATTTTCCAATACCCCATCATTGCGCGGAGCCTGTCCCGATAGTCCCAACAACGCCGCTTTGACAGCACCTGCCGCAGCGGTCGAAACTTTCAAAGCACATCCCGGCTTCGCCCCATCACAGTAAATACCGCTAATGTCACCAATCATATAGCGGATCGTCTCTTGCACCTGCCTGACATCGCCCCCCAACAGCCAATTGATCGCCGCAGCCGATCCCATCGCCGCCGTTGTCGCCGCACACAATGCCGACAACGGACTCTGTAAGCGTTTAATATAAATAGCGATCAAATGGCTCATCAACAACGCACGTAAGAGCTGCGATGACTCACATTGCAGTGATTCGGCCACGGCCACCACCGGCATCGTCGCCGCAATACCCTGATTACCACTCCCGGAATTACTCATAGCGGCCAGCGGCGCTCCCGCCATCCGGGCATCACTGGCCGATGCGCTCATAATCATCGCCTTCGATGCCAGATCATCACTTAACCAACCCTTTTGTTGTTGCTGGCGCAGTTGTGCCCCAATCGCCAGACCGTAAGTTTGAGTTAGTCCTTGCTGGCTTAATGCTGAATTTAATGTGGCACTGTCCATCACAAACGCAAAAGGTTCCAATGCGCAGTGCTGACAAAATTCAACAATGGCCTCAATGCTCCAACAGCTTTCCAAAAGCGGTTCGGCTGTTGTTTCCTGAGTGGAACCTTGAAAAACCCGCTGCTGATTACAATCAACAGCCAGTAACTCATCGTGATGATGCCCCATAAATACTTCACAACAACCTTTATCAAAGACAGCCGTCAAATGGGTATAAAACACATCCGCATGTTCCTGATAATCGATTCTAACGCGCTGTGCTTTCAATAAATTCTTGGCTTGAATTAAAGCTTCTGGCGAGCTATCCGCCAAAACTTCCAATCCAGCCTCAGCCCGACCGGCATACCATCCCATGGCGGCCGCAATCGGCAAACCGGTCATCCCGGTTCCCGGGACGAAGACCCCCGCCGCATTCTTAAATAGATTAGCACTGACCATCACATCTAAACGCTGCATCGCCCCAAGCGCTAACCGTTCTCCCCAGCAGCGAGCATGAGCACTGGCCAGCGCCACCGTCAATGGTTCCGTGCAACCGAGGGCCGGGCGTAATGATGTTTGCAGCGCCGCTAAATAAATCGCTTGAATTTCTGCATTGTTCACAATCGGATCATCCATTTTCATCTGTTGACGAGGATCAGAATAACCGATGGCAACCTGAAATAATTTGCGTATTAATTCAAATAAATCTATTTTTTTAGAAAATTTTTCTCCATTTATCGTAATATACGATAAATTATTACCATTATTTCACTATCATAAAAAATGACTTTAGATTCAAAAGACCGGCTCATCCTACAGTTGCTACAACGGGACGTCACCCTGCCCGTCCAGACGATTGCCGAACGGGTCGGGTTATCGACCACCCCCTGTTGGCGACGGATCCAGAAACTGGAACAAAGTGGCGTGATTAAACAGAAGGTCGCATTGCTAGATCGCACCTTACTCAATCTGGGAGTTAACGTTTTTGTTTCGGTTAAAACCTCATCCCACAGTCAGGACTGGCTCAACCGATTCAGACAGCTCATTGCCGAGATCCCAGAAATCGTCGAAGCACACCGGATGAGCGGGGATGTTGACTATCTGCTCCAAATCGTCACCCCGGACATTGCAACCTATGACATCATCTATAAAAAGCTGATCGAACACTTAGAATTTGCTGATATCAGTTCAGCTTTTGCGATGGAAACCCTAAAAACAACCACTGAGTTACCCACGCATTACCAGAAAAGTTAAGTGGTTTTTGTTCCCTATCGAGCATGATATAGTGCCGACGTTCCGTAACCTGAGAGCATCATGAATTCTGTATTATCACCTTGCGATTTTCATCAAACCCTAGTGCAATGGGCCCGCCATCATGGCCGACATGATCTTCCCTGGCAACTTAGCCCGAGTCCTTATTCGGTACATGTTTCAGAAATTATGCTTCAGCAAACTCAGGTTGCGACCGTCATTCCTTATTATCAGCGTTGGATGGCGAGTTTTCCGACCATTCAGGCCTTAGCCAGCGCCGCTGAAGATGAAGTCATGAGCCACTGGCAAGGGTTGGGATACTACTCCCGAGCCCGGAACCTGCGTAAAGCTGCACAATATTTGCTACAAGAGTTTTCCGGACACTATCCCCGAACCTTAAAGCAGATCGAACAGATCCCCGGAGTGGGTCGCTACACCGCTGGTGCCATTGTCTCTTTTGCTTACAATGAACCCGGCCCGATTGTCGATGGTAATGTCCGCCGTTTATTTTGCCGTTACTTTGCGATAGAGGGTATCCCGGCCAGCACGGCTGTGAATCGGAAATTATGGGAACTCGCAGAGCAATACACGCTCGAAAATGATTGTCGCCCATATGCCCAATCCCTGTTGGATATGGGGGCGACCGTATGTACCGCTAAAAATCCGGATTGCCCTGGCTGTCCATTGCACGAGAGCTGTCAGGCCCGACAAACTGATCGCGTCGCCGAGTTGCCAACGCCCAAACCCAGCAAAAAACAACCGATTCGAAGCGGACTGTTTCACTGGCACATGCAACAGGATCGCCTCTATCTGGTCAAGCGCCCCTCACCGGGGATCTGGGCTAGCTTATGGTGTCTTCCTCAAGAGACCTCGAATCAAATACGCGAAACCGATCCACCAGTGCTAGGAACCTTTAAGCATACTTTCAGCCATTACAAACTGGATGCAACCGTGATACTGGAACGTTCTTTACAAACCGATGGTCAGTATTTTTCACGTCAAGAACTCACGCAGTTAGGTTTACCCACCCCAATCCGACAATTTATAGAGCAACATTGGCCTGACGACACGGGTATGCTATACAATCAATAATCTTTATTTATAACCCATACCACACACTACGGAGATGTTATGACTCGAATGGTTTATTGCCAGCGATTACACAAAGAAGCCGAAGGATTAGATTTTCAGCTGATCCCAGGCGATCTGGGCAAACGCATTTATGACAACATCTGCAAAGAAGCATGGGGCCAATGGCAAATGAAACAAACCATGCTGATCAATGAAAAAAAACTCAATCTGATGAATGTTGATGATCGCAAAGTTCTCGAACAGGCCATGATCGACTTTTTATTTAATCAGGGAGACGTAGCCATCGATGGATATACACCGCCCAAAGCCTAAGTCATCGTTACTTAAGCGCTTCACGGAATGAAGTTTTATCGTCTACTGATGGTCATATCCATCGTTCCATGGCTGATCAGTTGCAGTGGCATTGCTCCCGATCGTTTGATCCGAGTCGCCACCGCAGGGGATCCCCGTACGGCAGCGGCTCGCTTAGTCACCGATCAGGGAAAATATTACGCCAAACATCCACAGGCGGTGACTAAAGATGTTGAAGGCTTTGAGCGCCTGATCCGCAGCCTGACCGAGCGAGTTCATCGGGTCTGGGGCGACGATGATAATCTGATCGCCAGCCGTAAACGCTACGTCAAATATACGGATAACTACTTAACCCGAGCCAGTATCGACTTTAAGCGGGGGGTGGTCCGAGTTGAAACACTCGCTACGGTTAAACCAAAACGACAACTTCAGGAAGCCATCGTAGCCACATTGCTGACACCGGATGATCCGACCCAAGTCGATCTGTTTTCTGATCGCGCTTTTATCCTCGGCAATGGTAAACCTTTTCTCTACAATCAAGTGCTCGATCAGGATCAACAACCCATTCAGTGGGGATGGCGGGCAAATCGTTATGCCGATTACCTCATCAAACATCAACTGCATACCCGGCAGCTTAGCTATAAAAAAATTTGGTATGTTGAGTTTCCGCTGGAACAAAACAGCATGCACATTCGAGAATATCGATATGCCAGCCTGATCCGAAAATATGCTAAACGCTATCAGGTCGAAGAAAGTTTGGTTTATGCCATCGTCAAAACGGAAAGCAGCTTCAACCCCTACGCGGTGAGTTGGGCCAATGCCTATGGCCTGATGCAAATTGTTCCTAGTACAGCGGGAGCCGACGTCTACCGTCGCATCAAAAAACGCAGTGGACAACCCACCCAAAAACAACTGCTAAACCCGGCTTTTAATTTGGATATTGGAACCGCTTATTTACACATTTTAAAAAGTGTTTATTTATCCGATATTCATAACTCGCTATCCCTTCGTTATAGCGTTATTTCAGCCTATAACGGTGGGACCGGGAATGTTTTTAAAACCTTCAGCAGACAACGCAACTGGGCTATTCAGCGCATCAATAACCTGTCATCAACGCAGGTATATCAGCAACTGACCACTCATCATCCACGCAGCGAATCCCGTCGTTATCTCTATAAAGTCAATCAAGCCGAAAAAGAATTTTTAGCTCAGGGGAAAAGCTAAGGGCTGTTGATCTTTCGTGGTTGAATTTAAACGAACCCGACCGGCAGCCCCTAACCTTTTATATCTTCACTCGATAAATGGCTTGCGCTAACAGACATCATCTACCGATTATTTTTCAGCGGTTAGCATCAGTTCGGTACATTTGTCGGGACAACAAATCACGACAAACTCAGGCTGAGTCTGAAGGGTTAACGGTTGTTGGCAGTGAGCACAGAGTACCTTTCGCCCAGCCATCACCTGTTTGATCAGCTGTTTTTGCTGCCCAAACGAATTTTTCTGGCGCTTCTCTAAGTCGGAAAAATCGATCATGATGCCTCTTCAATGCGTTTGATTAAATCATACTCACCCGCTATCGGCAGTTGATTCAGATAACGCCGCAACATATCCAGCGCGGTCGCAGCCGCTGTTTCACGAATCGCAATACGACTGCGTCCCGGCAATTGTAAATGCTGAACCCAACATTGCCCGGCACTGGCCAACGCAAAACAAACCGTCCCGACCGGCTTGCTTTCACTGCCTCCTCCGGGACCGGCAATACCGGTAATACTTAGCGCGATATCCGCCTGACTATGAGCTAAAGCTCCAGTTGCCATGGCTGCAGCGACCTGCGTAGATACGGCACCATATTGCTCTAGCAACGCATGACTGACGCCCAACATCTGCTCTTTAGCCAGATTGGTGTACGTCACAAAGCCCCGCTCAAAATATTCAGAACTTCCGGCCTGGCCTACTATCTGACTGGCTAACATCCCGCCGGTACAAGACTCCGCAACCGTAAGTTTCAAATGTTTTGCAATCATCTGCTGCTGTAATAAAGCGCACCAATCACCGCTATCTTCACTGAATAACTGAGCGCCCAGCAGATGACGAATATCCTGATAAACCCGTTCAGTTTCCTGATGTCGGCATTGCTCTGAAAATACTTTAATTTCAATATGTGGACGAGCAGCGCGGTATCCTAACCGGACATGTTCCGGTAGCTGAAGCGCAGCGAAACGATCATTCACGCCCGACTCTGACAAACCAAACGTAAAGAAACGTTTAATCGTCACCTGATCATTTTTACTTCCTAATCGCGGCAACCAATGATCCGTTACCATGCGTTTAAATTCGCTTGGCACTCCGGGAGTAAATAACACCTGACACTGGTGATGGCGAATAATGGAGCCACATGCCGTTCCAATTGGATTCGGGATCATCTCGGCGCCCTGAGCTAACATCGCTTGCTTGATATTGCTTTTTGGCATCACCCGATCTAGCTTCTGATACCACTGCTCAATAGACTCTAACCAGCGGTTATTCAGTTCCAGAGGAACGCCGAGTAACTTCGCTGCCGCCTCATTACTCAAATCATCACTGGTCGGCCCCAGTCCTCCATTGACTAATAACCAATCCGCTCGTCGACAAGCTTCATCCATCACTTCAATCAAGGTCGGAAGATCATCGGCGACCGTTTGTCTGCGACTAAATTTAAGCCCTAGTTCACTCAGTTGCTGACCCACCCAAGAGGCATTGGTATCAACGATATCGCCCTGAAGAACCTCATCCCCGGTACTTAACATCTCAATTATCAAAATAACTCCTTATCAACAACCCACCTATTGTGGATTATAAATCTCACGAGTATGTTCAGGAATACAACGGGGATGCCCATCGTCATCAATCGCGACATAAGTAAATGTGGCTTCGGTGACGCAATAGCGTGGATCCATGCTATTTTGCCGTAAAACCGGTTTCACCCACACTTCCAATTTAATCGTCATCGAGGTCCGTCCAATTTTCAGACAATGTCCATAACAACACACCACGTCTCCCACCTGAACCGGAGCCAGAAATGACATCCCATTCACCGCTACGGTACAGGTTCTTCCCAGTGCAACTTCTTTAGCCAGAATGCCCCCAGCGATATCCATCTGGGACATAATCCATCCCCCAAAGATATCCCCATTAGCATTGGTATCGGCAGGCATAGCCAGGGTTCTTAATAACATCTGGCCTTCCGGCGCTCGTTCATCATCGGACACGGTCACCCCCTGTCATATTTTGATAGGTACTATCATCAAATTACATAAAGTTACAACGATCAGTATATCGTGCGATTTCTCATGTGACTCGAAACCTTTTTACATGATTGCCAACTAGAATCGCTGCCATTTCTCATCATAACGATTCTTACCGCTGGATCCATGCAATTGGATCCGGATATTGGAAAGAATAAGATAAAGTCTTTTTAATCAAATCATTCCGAATGATTTTCGTACTTCCCGCTTGGTGACTAAACATCGGTTCAGCCTGTCCCAATGCGCGAGAGGCCGCTTGATAAAACAATCGCTTGGATGGATGCTCATCACAACTGGCATTGAAAATTTCGCCCCAGACATCTCGCTGGATCAACGCTTCAATCAGGCCGATACAATCCGTTTGATGGATCAGGTTGACCGGAGCATCAGCGCCATCAACCGTTTTTCCCATCAAAAATCGTCCCGGGTGCCGCTTCGGACCAATCAGTCCTGAAAAACGTAAGACCGATGCCTGAATTCCGGTTTGAGACATGAGCATCTGTTCGACCTCCAGCAACGTTGTACCGGATGCAGTTGAAGGCTCACACGGTACGGATTCATCCACTTCACCTTGCAAGCTGCCATACACCGAAGTCGAGCTAATCAACAAAACCTTGCCAATCTGAAATTGCTGAACTTGCTTCAGCAAGGCTCGGATTTGTGCTACATGATAATCGCCATCATGCTGCTTGCGACGGGGAGGAATATTAATAATCAGTAATTGCGCACCCGCAAAAATCACATCGGGTCGCTCACACTGACAATGCGGATTAAGTTGGAGTGCCGCGGCACTAATCCCAGCCTGTTCCAGTTCGGGTAATTCTGATGGATGTTGCCGGGATCCCCGAACATCATATCCCTGCTGCGTTAACCGAATAGCCAGAGGGGTTCCCAACCATCCACACCCCACAACGGCAATTCGCTGAATCGTGCCCATATAGCATTCCATCTCAATCCTATTTAGGACCATTTAACCCTATCTCCAGAGCGGCTGCAATGGCGTCGATATCGACAATCGCTGTGAAATTCTATATAACTGTTAACCTTTCGTGATTAAATTTCACAAACCCGGCCGTATTTAAAGTGAATAAAATCCACCCCACAAACAACAACTGAACTTAAATATATGCAAAGGACAGCGATTAAAAGAAGGTGTTATGTCTCTATTTAGTAAGTTACGTTGCGCATTGACCCTCGGTCAGGGCGTATTAGTCAATCTTCCTGAACCTAAGGGTGATGAACCGCCATTTCAGCTTTTTGCACAATGGTTCGAAGCCGCCAAACAATGTGGCATTGTCTTACCGGAATCGATGTTGGTTGCAAGCTGTACGCCAGAAGGTCGTCCTTCAGCCCGCGTGGTACTGCTGAAAGAATTTGATGAATCCGGATTTGTTTTTTATACCAACTACGGCAGCCGCAAAGCCGCCGAATTAGATGCCAATCCTTGGGCCAGCCTGACCTTCCACTGGAACATTCTGCAGCGGCAAGTCCGCATTGAAGGGCGCGTTGAACGAGTCAGTTACGAACAGTCCAATGCCTATTTTCAAAGTCGCGGACGCGGCAGTCGAATCGGAGCCTGGGCCAGTCATCAGAGCCATCCAATCGCCAATCGCAGCAAACTGGAAGCACAAGTGAAGGAATTTACCCAAAAATTTGAAGGCCAGGAAATTCCATGCCCTGAATTCTGGGGAGGCTACAGAGTGATCCCCCACACTATCGAATTTTGGCAGGGCAAAGCCGATCGCTTACATGACCGCTATGTTTACCATCGCAATGAATCCGATAGTTCATGGCAGATTGACCGGATTAGTCCTTAGCTGCCATCATTAAGGCGGGACTCACCATCCGTTCTTCGGGGCGGAGGAGTTCCCGCTCAGCGCCAAGGCGATACGCATAGATCAGCTCAAACGACAGGATATTTTGCACATAATGACGAGTCTCATTAAACGGAATCGCCTCAATCCAGATATCACCCGGCAATGCACCGAAACGATCAAACCAATCGTTGATTCGAGTCGGTCCTGCATTATATGCTGCAATCGCAACAAAACGATTCCCCTGATACTGCTGCAATAACTGCGCTAAATATTGACTTCCTAGATCAATATTCATTTGAGGGGAATACAATTGGGTCACATCCTGCAATCGTTTACCCCGCAAGGACATTAGATGGCGCGCGGTTGCAGAAGTAATTTGCATCAATCCCCGGGCTCCGGCATGGCTATGCGCATAGCGATAAAATCCACTTTCTTGTCGCGCCAGAGCCACCAGCAACAATGGATCCAGCCCTTTACGTCGGGCAATCGAAGTAAATTCCTGAGAATAAGCGAAAGGGAAACGCAGCGGTAACATATCCCACGCCCGGGCTTTGATGGTGCTGGTGACAGCCAAAGCGGGCCAATTATAACGCATCGCCAACATACCCCATTGCGTCCGTTCAGCTACAGGCTGAGCATTCAGCAAAAATTGCCAACGTTGATAGGCCGCCTGATAATCTTGTTGATACATCAGTTCCCGGACCTGTTGCCATCCCAAGGACTGCTCAGCCTTATCTGGTACGGTTTCCGGCATCGATTCCGAATTAAATTGATACTCCTGCCCTAACTGCTGAGCCGACAAAAATCCATAATAGCTACGACGCTTAGCCAACTGCTGCCATATTTTACGAGCCGCATCATCTTGTCCCTGCTGTTGTGCTAACCTCGCCTGCCAATATTGCCAGCGCTCATCTTGTGCCTGCTCTGACGTTAACAGCGCTAAAAACACTCCGACATCTCCCCAGTCTTGATTGGATAATGCCAGCCGCAGCCGCCGTTCGACCGTTTCCGGTTCAGGGTATGATTTCAACTGCTGATCAGCCCAACTTAAAATTAAAGCCGATGGATAGCGAATCGCAGAACGGATCAACTGAGTGAGCAATGGCTTATCGACTTGACCATGTCGCGTCAGCTGATGTTGATAACGCTGATAAATAGCAATCGCTAATTTAGGTTGCTGCCAAGTGAGTCGCATCAGTACTAAGCGCAATGTTTGACGCCGAAGTGGCGACAATTGATAACGATGCTGCATTAATTTTTCAGGCGTTGCATCATCCAATTTTAGCTGGTTAGCCGCTGCCAGATACTGGCTATGCAACTGCTTTTGCAGATAATTCTGCAACCCGCCCTGATAATTGGCATATGCTAAGAGCAGTCGCTGCCAAATCAACTCCTGAGTCAAATGGTGATGTTGTTTCCAAGCTTTAAACAAGAGATCACAACTATGAGGCTGAGACTTCCCCACCAGCCATAATTTTTTAGCCCCTTGCCAGGCGATCTTCGTTTTCCCAGTTTGATAATGGGCATAATAATATGAACATTGTAAGGATGGGCTGGATGGCTCTCTGGGATAAAACCGAATTAAAGCAGCCCATTTCTGCTGCTCAGCCAACCAAAACAGATACCGACGTTCCAGCTGGTTGGCTAAAGGTGTTCCCTGATGTTGATGACGAAATGTCACAATATCTGTATACGAAACCGAATCGAAATGATTTTCTAAATCGAAATACTGCAAATAAGAATAAAGCGGATAAGACTGTAATTGCCGAGTGAAGTCTCTGGCTATCGTCCATTGCTGTTGTTGCTGCGCCTGTCGTGCTTGATGATATAAATCTCGCTGCTGAGTCAGTGATAGCGGCTGGCTAAAACTATTCTGACTGAGAGCAAACAGACCAAACAGTAAAATCAGACGCCACCATAAAACCAAACCGATCTCCTAACATTCCGAGCTATACTGCTCTCAGTCTCACCTACTCTTGACGGACAATCAAGCCCGGATAGGTTATTTTTTAACCAACTTGTTTCTGGATATAACGCGTCATCACATCTTTCGGCAACGGTTTACTCACTAAAAAACCCTGATAAAACTGACAGCCTCGCCGCCGGAGGAACTCTTTCTGCTGCGGGGTTTCGACCCCCTCGGCCGTTACGGTAAAACCAAGATGTTGCGCTAAATCCAACACCGCTTCAATAATAGCCATATCGCTGCGATCCCGAGGGATATCACTGACAAAAGAGCGATCAATTTTTAACTCATCAATAGGCAGTCGTTTTAAATAACTCAGCGACGAATACCCCGCGCCAAAGTCGTCGATTGAAAAGCTAATGCCCAGTGATTTCAGCTCAGTCATGATTCGAATCGTATCTTCAAAATCATTTAAAACCACCGACTCGGTGATCTCAAAATTAAGATAGGCCGGATCTAAGCCAGTTTCCTGTAGCGTTTGTAGCATAAACGAGATGAATTCCGGATCATGAAACTGCTTGGCACTCACATTAAGAGAGAGCTCCGGCAATCGTAAACCCTGATCCAACCACTGAACCAAAGTGCGGCATGACTCTTGTAAAACCCAACGTCCAAGCTCCACAATCAGCTCACTTTCTTCTGCAATCGGAATAAATTCATCCGGCATCATCATCCGTTGTCCCTGAGGAGTCCAACGTAATAGCGCTTCAGCCCCCATTAACTCATTGGTTTCAAGCATATGCTGAGGCTGATAATAAAGTTCAAATTCCTGCCGAGTGAGTCCATCTTTAATCGCATTATGAATACGTAAGCGACGATCCGCCTGTTGCTGCATACTCTGTTCATAAAAGATAATCGACTGGCGCGCTTCACTTTTAGCACGGTACATCGCAGTATCAGCCTGACGCAGCAAATCTTCCGGCGTTTGAGACACCAAAGGAAAAACACTGACGCCAACACTAGCTCCCAAATGCAGTTTTTGAGTTCCCCGCAGATAAGGCCTCGAGATATCCGCTATCAACCGTTGCCCAATAAATTTAGCCTGACTCTGAACTTGTTCAATGCTATCTCCCAGATAAGGAAATAATAATACAAATTCATCGCCCCCCAACCGGGCCAACAAGTCGCCCTGACGAACGATATCTTTCAATCGACCAGCGACTTGCTGTAAAATCCAGTCACCCGCCTCATGCCCCAGTGAATCATTAATGTTTTTAAATCGATCCAGATCGATAAACATGAGTGCGCCGAGCTGCCCTAATAACGCGGCATTTTGATGCGATTTTTTTAGTTCAATCAACAACTTACGTCTATTAGCCAATCCTGTCAGTTCATCATGATAGGCCAGATTATAGATTTTTTGCTCCGTTCGGCGTTGACTGCTTAAATCAGTACATCGGATCAAGTAATAGGTGATAACCCCTTGCTCATCGATCACAGGTTTCAGTGTTTCCCAGTGAGGATACAGCAGCCCATCTTTATGCCGGCGCAAATACTCCCCTTGAGCAAACTCTTTATCATTCAATTGACTAAAAAGTTCATCTTCAATTCCGGGAAACAACTGTTCAATCGGTTTATCAATTAATTCGTCCGAGCGGTAGCCGATCATTTGACAAAAAGCCTGGTTCACTCGTTGAACCCGCCGCTTAGCATCCGTCACCACCAGACAATCATTGGTTTCAAAAGCTACCGCAGCCAATCTCAGGACTAATTCATCATAATAACGCTTTAACTCGGCCGATATACGCCCGACAAAGGGCTGTAAAACCGGAGATAACTCCGATAACGTCGGGGGATTTGCCGGGAAATGACACAATAAAAAACCGATAGCCTGATATTCATCATCAAAGAAAGTTGAGACGGCTACGGTTTGGGGGATCGTTTTAAATCGCTTGATATAATTGGGATATAATTTATCGACATCCCGAATAATAGAAAACGGAGCCGGGTGAGATGATATCTGAAAAGGTAATTCATCCCGGCGAAAACTAGAGAATGAATTTCCATTTTGGCCGGACTGAAGATCTTCAAAACTTCCAACGATTCTAAAATTATCACCGGGTCGGGAATCAACCAGTAAAACAAATGCACTCTGAGCACTAAATAGTTTAACTAATTGATGGCATAACTGAGAAAAAAAATCATCCTTAATTTGCTGAGCCAAACTAAGTGCTAATTGAGCTTGCGCATATTCAATTCGTTGAGAATGAATTTGTGACAGCGATAAAAGTGGTTGGGTATTAATAATCATGCTTTATATAACATGCTGATTTATAAGAAAATCCATTTTTATAGCTGAATTTTCTTGCACTATTTCTCTACACGTTGCCTGATTTTCAAATCAATAACAAGTATTTCTAAAAAAATTAATTTTTTTTGACATTGCCTATGGAACTTCTACGCAAAAATTGCTTAACTGAGATTAAGGCGTGAGGCTATCACGATATCTAGACTAGATGATAATTAAGTTATGAATAAGTAGTTAAGTTCACGATCAACACCCACTAAGGGGGCTTATATGTTAATAGATATCACCAGCAAATCCATCGATATCACTCCAACCATGAGAGAAAAAATTGAAGCTCGAATGGCAAAACTCGAAAAAACACAGGTCCCGCTCATTAAACCCCAGGTCATTATTACCAAAGAAAAATTATTGTTTAAAGTAGAAGCGAAAATAGGAATCCCCAGTGGTCAACTATTTGCTTCGGATGAAAATAATGATCTTTATGTGGCACTCAACAATTTAGGACAAAAACTGGAACGCCAGTTACGTCGTTACCATAACAAACCCATTGCAGGCCGGGTGGATAAAAGTTTAGATATTCAACAAACTCCACCACCTGTTGCCTAATTGACTTTATCGCCGGTGCTTCATAGAAAAGTACCGGCACTTGACTTTTATTGAATAGATTTTTAGTCTGGTAACATGCAAATGATAAATCGTAATTTCTTTTTTGACTTTTTCTTTATTCCCCCCTCTACGGGAGGCGGAATGCTTGTGTCATAAGAGAAATTAAAGCATCCTTAAAGCCTCCCTCCGGGAGGCTTTTTTATTATATACAGTTGGAAAATGAGCCGCATATCATGACAGATTTAAATCATCTTCGTCAGGCAATTAGCGCCGTGGATCGAGATATCCTGAAGCAAATCGCCAAACGAAAACAACTTACAGAGCAAGTCGCTCACTATAAAATGCAACATCAGCTTCCGGTCCGAGATCTCCCTCGTGAAGAACATCTGTTTACAAACCTCATCGAACAAGCCAACCAACTGCAACTCAGCTCGCAATTTGTCACTCAGCTCTTTCGTCTCATTATTGAAGACTCCGTCCGCGCTCAACGCCACTGGTTACAACAACATCATGCTTCCCATAACGAAGCCTCATCAGCCCCCATTCGGGTCGCATTTTTAGGCAATAAAGGCTCTTATAGCAATATTGCGGTTTCTCGTTATTTTGAAGCAAGCTCCCAACCGGTCACTGAAATCGGTTGTCCCAGTTTTCGCCAGATTGTGGATACGGTTGAACAACGCCAAGCTGATTACGCATTACTCCCCATCGAAAATACCAGCTCCGGCAGTATTAATGAGGTTTATGATGTGCTGCAACAAACCAGTTTATCGATCATCGGCGAACTGGCTATTGAAGTAGACCACGGCATATTAGTCAAAAAGCATTGCGAGCTCACTGAGATCACAACGCTCTATGGCCATCCTCAACCATTAGCGCAATGCAGCCATTTTCTTGAAAAATACCCGCATCTCAAATTTGAATTTGTCGATAGTTCATCCAAAGCGATGCAAATTGTAAGTGAAAGTACAGATGCGACCATTGCCGCGATCGGTAGCGAAACGGGTGGGAAAATGTATGGCCTCACCAGTATTCATGGCCATATTGCTAATCAACAAGAAAATTATACTCGTTTTATTGTCGTGGCCCGCTCCCCCATTGATGTTTCAACTCAGATCCCCGCGAAAACAACCTTTATTATGGCAACCGGACAACATCCGGGAGCACTGGCGGGCGCGCTGCAAACACTAGCCGACCGAGGGATCAACATGACGCGTCTGGAATCACGGCCGGTTCAGGGGAATCCCTGGCAAGAACTTTTTTATGTCGATGTTTCAACCCATGTCGATTCTCTGGAAATGCAACAGGCTTTAGCGGATCTCACCCGTTCCACACGCTTTATTAAAGTACTCGGATGTTATCCTCGAGCGGATATCAAACAATGTCAGGTTCCATCGCAGGTCCTAGCTACCCAGCCGGTTCAGGCGATACAAGATCGTCCAACCGTGATTAGCCGTCACCTCAATGCGCCACTCTCCAGTCGGGAACATAAACCGACCTTAACCACAGTCACTATCGGCAATCGGACCCTAGGTGAAGGCCATTTCATGGTGATGGCGGGCCCAGATACCATTGAAGATCAAGATCAACTCAATCAATGTGCCGAACAGCTTACCAATCGCGGAGCCCATCTGCTCCACGGAGCCTGCTTTAAGTCATCCAGCAATCCATATGATTACCGGGGACTGGGCATGGCAGGTCTTCCTTTATTAGAAGAAACCGCCAGACAATGGCAAATTCCCGTGATGACAGAAGTCACTCATATTGATCACTTGCGGGAAATTGCAGCCCATGTCGACGTTCTGCAAATTGGAGCTGCGAATATGCAAAACTACCCGCTCCTTAAAGCGGCTGGCAATACCACTCGCCCTATCGTTTTAGAACGGGGTAGTGTTGCGTCTTTGGATGAGTGGTTAGAAGCGGCAGATTACATTCTGGCGCAAGGCAATCAGCAGGTCATTCTCTGTGAACGAGGCATTCGTACTGCCGATCATCAAACACGTTCGATCATCGATTTAAGTGCCATTGCGTTACTCCGAGGAAAAACACATTTACCGATCATGCTGAACCCTTGTGATGGCGTGACACAGGCTTGTGATATTGCACCTTTGGCCATTGCGGCCCGACAGTTGGGGGCCGATGGGGTCATGCTCAATATTCATCCACATCCAACCCAAGCGAAAGTGGCTCCAAACCAGTCGCTCGATTTTCACCAATTTGAGCAGCTGATGGTTCAGCTTTATCAAAATCATTAGGAGTATCATTTTGCAGAATGCAATTGATGATTATGATCGCCAGATCCTGAGTCTATTACAGAATAATGGACGACTCACGAATCAAGAGTTAGGGAAACTCATCGGATTATCGACCTCACAGTGTTCCCGGCGGCGAATCGCACTCGAACAACAAGGCTATATCGAAGGCTATCAGGCCCGATTAGCCCCCAAAGCTCAGCTGTTGCAAATTCAGGGGCTGGTAGAGATCACGCTCAACAATCATCACATTGATATCGTGACTGATTTTCACCATCAGGTTGCAAAAAACCCAATGATTTTAGATGCTTATAAAATCACTGGTGAGTATGATTATCAGTTGAAAATCGCGGCGGCTAACTTAGCCCAAATGAATGAGCTGATTAATGAACTCTCCAGTTACCGGGGCGTCAGTCAGATCAAAACTTCCGTCATTCTGGAAAATATTAAAGAAAATCGTATTGTCCGAGATTTTTCGGATGAGAACACAAACTAAGTAATTTTTGTGCATGCATTGCCATTTAACAATTCAATACATGCAGAATATTAAAAATATTGCACACAAATATCATTTTGATGTATGTTGGTGCTAATTTCTCTTGTAAGACACCTTTGTATGGGAAATAGCACCACATCATTATGATATCCGTGTCTACAACTCATTGAAGGGATCTGAGGCCCAGAGATTAAATTGTGCTGTGTCAGCATAAATCTATTTAAACGATGCCCTTGTACTCACATCTGATAGACAAGGCGCGTTTTTAGGCCGGGAACTGTAGATGTTGGTGGATACTTATGTCACGGTATCGTTGTACATTATGAATAGCCCAATATTGCTTGCATTAAGTCTGGGCGCTATTGTTTTAAATCAAAGGTCATAGACCCTAACCATTGCCATAAATCATCGGCCAAACCGCTACATTGCCTAACGGCTGGCTTACAAGGAGATACTCATGTTTTCACACGTCGCCCTTTATGCTGGTGACCCTATATTGTCGCTTGTTGAAGATTTCAAACAGGATACCCGTCCTAACAAAGTTAATTTGAGTATCGGTCTGTATTACGACGAAGCCGGCATTGTTCCTCAACTCAATTCAGTTGCTCAAGCTATTTCTCATATCAGTCAGGAACAAGCTGCGGTTTATCTGCCTATGGAAGGCATGGCCAGTTATCGTCAGGCGATTCAAGAACTGCTCTTCGGTCCTGAACATCCTGCTCTCGTATCAGGCCATATAGCAACGATTCAAACGTTGGGGGGCTCAGGCGCTCTGAAAGTAGGGGCCGATTTTCTGAAATGCTATTTCCCGGATTCACAAGTTTGGATCAGCGATCCAACCTGGGATAATCATGCGGCGATCTTCTCCGGTGCGGGAATTAAAGTCAATCGCTACCCTTACTTTGATCCGCAAACCAAAGGGGTTAATTTCCCGGCGATGCTGGAATGCCTAAATCAACTCCCCGCACGCAGTATTGTATTACTGCATCCATGTTGCCATAACCCAACTGGGGCGGATTTAACCCAGCAACAATGGCTGCAAGTGGTTGAAGTGGCCAAAGCCCGGGAATTGATCCCATTTATGGATATTGCCTATCAAGGATTTGCTAATACGCTAGATGATGATGCGTTTGTGATCCGAGAAATGGCCAAAGCTGAAATTCCATGCTTTGTCTCCAACTCTTTTTCTAAAATTTTCTCACTATATGGACAACGGGTCGGTGGATTATCCGTCGTGTGTGAAAATCAGGAAAACCAAGCCCGCGTATTAGGTCAGCTCAAAGCCGCCGTTCGACGTAACTATTCAACACCGCCATTATTTGGGGCCCAAATTGTCAGCGAAGTTCTGAATAGTCAGGAACTAAAAACGATCTGGCACCAAGAAGTTCAGACCATGAACCAGCGGATCCGACAGATGCGGCACACACTCGTTGCAACAATGAACGATGTCCTCCCCGGAGTGAACTGTGAGCACTTTATCCGCCAGAACGGGATGTTTAGCTATACCGGATTCAGTCGTGAACAGGTGGATGAATTACGGGAAAAACATGCCGTTTATTTGGTTAATAGTGGCCGAGTCTGTATCGCAGGTTTAAATCACAATAATGTCCAGCAGGTTGCTCGCGCTTTTGCTGCTGTTCAGTAAATGAATCTTATTTCATCAAAGGCCACCTCCATTGAGGTGGCCTTTTATTTGTCCGTCTTTTTCGAAAGGAAATAAACCATGCAAACAACCATTGGGAATTATCTATGGGAACGCTTAAAACAACTAGGAGTCCGCTATGTGTTCGGGGTTCCCGGTGATTTTAATCTCCAGTTACTGGAGCAACTCCATGATATCGATGGTATTGAATTTGTCGGTAACTGCAATGAACTCAATGCCTCCTATGCTGCCGATGGTTATGCCCGACTCAATGGAATCGCCGCTATTATTACGACATACGGGGTGGGTGATTTAAGTGCTCTTTGTGGGATCGCCGGTAGCTGTGCTGAACATCTGCCCGTCGTAATGATTACCGGGGTACCACCACTCTATGTGATGCGCAATCGACTCCGAGTCCATCATTCAATGGCCGAGGGAAATTTCGATAATATCATGAACTGTGCCCGGGAATTTACCTCATCTGGGGCCCGGATCACGCCGTCGAATGCGGCTATCGAAATTGATCGTGCCCTGACTACATGTTGGCAAGAACGCTGCCCGGTTTATTTACAAATTCCATCCAATATCAGTTACCTGAATATTAACGCGCCGACTTTGCCACTCACGCGAACCTTTGCGCCTAGCGATTCTTTGCAGTTAAGCGAAGCTCGAAAGCTCATCCAAGAACAACTGCATCAGGCTAAACAGCCCTTAATCCTCGTCGATATGGATGCCGATCGCAGTCAAATCCACACTGAATTACAAACCTTAGCGGATCACTGCCAAATCCCATACGCATCATTTCGCTCCGGAAAAGCGATCTTAGATGAAAGCTCGCCCCTTTGGTTGGGTCATTACCCGAATGCGCCAGAGAGTGCTGTCAGCCAATGGCTTGCCAATGCCGATTGCATCATCGCCACCGCGCCTTGTTACAGTGAAGGGAGTAGCATGGTAGCAACCGATGAATTTCCAATTGAAAAAACCATCTATTTACGGGGTGAAGATGTCACCATTGCGGGTGAGACTTATGAAGGGGTGAGCGCTCAGCAACTCATGGCTGAACTGATCCGTGAGCTCCCCACCGCACATAACAAGCGCCCTCCATTACCGCGCAAAGCCGCCCCCCTGCCTTTAACGCATCAAGTCAATGAAGCGCTGACTCATGCCAAACTATGGCCTCATATTACCAGCTATTTTCAGGCTAAAGACGTCATTATTGGCGAAATGGGCTGCTCTCATATCGGTTTGTTAGATCAGCCCCTCCCACATGGCTGTCATTACATTGCCCAATCCATTTGGGGTGCTATTGGCTTTTCTCTGCCGGCCCTATTGGGAACCATGATGGCCGCGCCAGAACGACGACATTGGTTATTTATCGGGGACGGCTCACTGCAAATGACCGTGCAAGAACTCTCGACCATTTTAAACCGAGGCTTAAAACCAACTATCATTTTGCTGAATAATCAAGGCTATACCATTGAACGTTTTATTCTGGGAGAAAATGCCGCATATAACGACATTGCTAGTTGGGATCATCAGTCACTGATTCAGGCCTTTGCTCCAAAGGCTTCAATTTTCTACCGCCGAGTCGCAACCCATGGCGCATTAGATCAGGCCCTGACACAACGTCCAGATGATCAAGCTTGTATTATCGAGTTAACTTTAGACCCAATGGATGCACCCCAACTGCTCCATACTTTTGGGCCAAAGACAGCAGATTTTGACTATGGTCCTCGCGGGCCACAACGCCGTCAACACTAGGATCGGTTAAGTATTGCAGATTGGATCAGGTTCAAGTAAAACGCCTTTGAACCCAATGCGTCCTGAAGACATAAGCGTTTAAGTCATCGGGGCGCGGTAACATTCAGCGTCAACTTCCATCAAGAATGGTCATTAAGGGCTGTTGGTAAAAATGCCGAGCCCTTTCAAGCCTATCCCTTTTTCGATTATTTCCCGACCGAGCGATGTAATACTGCGACTTCAGCCGTTTGAGTATCAATGTATAATTTGCGATAGCATTGTTCACCGACATCGGCGACTAAAATTTTAACCTGATGAATCATTAACAGTGAAAATGCAGCCGCCGCATTTTTTTCACCAATAGAGACCCGCTCCAAGTAAGAATCTTCCGGAGACATTTTAAAAGGCGGATTAAAATGCCGTAACATATTGCCACCCCCGAAAATTTTTGCCTGATATTGACTTAATTGAGTCTGTTTACCTTCGGCAAATCGACGAAATAATTCCATACAATGATCGGCATAACGAGCATCTAATTTATTATCGGATATTCCCCGGGGATGCTCAGGCATTGCAAAATGACACACGCCGCAATAGTGTTGTGAAGGATGCCAAAGCACAATTGAAATACAAGAGCCCAATAATGTTCGAATCTCTCGTTGGCCCCGGCCAAAAATGATCTCTCCGGCATTCAGATGCACCGGTGGATTTTCTTTCGATGAGCGAGACTCAAAGGCCTTCGCTCGATCCATATAAATAATCATTGTGCCGACTTAAGAACAGTGGCAGCGATATGCTGCAGTGGAATTTGCTGACAAACACCGCCTTTCAAAAAAGCTTCCTTCGGCATTCCATAAACAACACTGGTGGCTTCATCTTGACCGCAGGTCCAAGCTCCGGCATCCCGCATCTCTTTCATTCCACTCGCCCCGTCGTCACCCATTCCCGTGAGAATAATGCCAACCGCATTCGGTCCAACATAACGCGCTACACTACGAAACAAAACGTCCACCGAAGGGCGATGTCGAGAAACTAAGGGACCATCCTTGACTTCAACATAGTAACGAGCACCACTTCGTTTCACCAATAAATGGCGATTTCCCGGTGCAATCAGTGCATGTCCCCGTAATAAAGTATCCCCATTAGTGGCCTCTTTCACATGAATTCGGCATAACCCATCCAACCTATTCGCAAATGAATGGGTAAATCCTTCCGGCATATGTTGCACAACTGCGATCGGAGGACAGTTTCCCGGCATCATTTCTAAAACCCGCCGAATGGCTTCTGTTCCCCCCGTAGAGGCGCCAATCACAATAATTTTATCGGTTGTCTCGCGCATTGCTGAGGTCGATATATTGGGTAACATGACATCAGCCGATAGTTTTTCGCTCGCCATCCTCCTAGGCAATATTTTGGATACTTTAGCTTTAGCCGCACCACGCAACGCGTCGGTAATCATCACCGAGGCTTCCCGGATAAATTGCTTGGTTCCTAATGATGGTTTGGCAATGATGTCCACCGCCCCGGCTTCCAGAGCGGCCATATGCGTATTACTCTGCTCTCCCACGAGTGAAGAACAAATGACGACGGGAAGCGGATGCTGAGCCATCAATTTTCGTAAAAAAGTCAAACCATCCATTCGAGGCATCTCAACATCCAAGATCATCACATCCGGAAGCTGTGATCGCAATTTATCGGCGGCGATATAAGGATCGGCGGCAGTTGCCATCACCTGCATATCCGCTTGTTCATTAATGATTTCTGATAGAGTCTGACGAACAACCGCTGAATCATCAACGATCATGACCTTAATCATAGATGAATACTCCTACGTCGAAATTTTTTGATACACCGTCGGGATCTTTTGCTCAAGACCGAACTGCCGGGCCGATACGCCCTCCGAATGACCCACGAAAAAAAATCCGTTTTGTGTTAGCAAGCGCGTAAAATTTTCAATAATCAGCTGACGCTGAGCCTGACTAAAATAAATCATGACATTGCGGCAGAAAATTCCATCAAATCCACCCATTGCATCAAAATTTCCGGTGACCAGATTAAATTCACTAAAATGAATATGTTGTCTTAATTCGGGAGCGACTTTCACTAAATCCAAGCTGGCCGTTTTTTTACGCAATAAAAAACGCTTTCGATAAGCCATCGGGATGGGTTCGGCCAAATGATGTGGATAGATCGCCTGCTGTGCTGTTTGCAATACTGAAACCGAAATATCCGTCGCTTCTATTTGATAATCGAAAGCCGGATGATTTATTTTCAACGTTTCTAAAAACATAGCCAAGGTATAAGGCTCTTCTCCAGTCGAGCAGCCCGCACTCCAAAACCGATACGGATGTAGTCGGTTCTGATTACTCTGATTTAAAAGCCGATCAAGATACTCATAAAGATATTCAAAATGATTGGCTTCACGGAAAAAGTCGGTTTTATTGGTCGTCAGCGCATCAATTAACATGACTTGTTCCTGAGTATCACCATTTAGAACATAATCTAGATATTCATGAAAATGATTGATTTGGGTCGCTCGCAACCGTTTTCGTAACCGGGTCTCGATTAACGAACGTTTATGGGCTGGTAACTGGATCCCAACGACTTGTTCAATAAATTCAGCAAGTCGGAGGTGATCCGCTTGAGCTAAGTGCTCACTATCGCTAATGGATACCACAGTAACTCCTTACTGCGTCTTCTCAGACGCACTAATTTCATCCACTGTTATCTGCTCCACAGGCTCTAGCACATCCTGAAGTTGTTCTGACGAAAAAACCCGCTCCAGTTGTAACAAAATAATAAACTCGTCATCATGCTGAACCATCCCCTGAATAAAATAACTATTGACTCGATTTCCAATTCGCGGAGGCGGATTGACCTCATCGAGGTTAAACTCCACGACCTCTTTCACGCGATCGGCCAACACCCCTAGCGCCGTTTCCTCGCCTTCAATTATAATTTTTACGATGATGATGCAACTATCGATCGTCGGTTCGGTCACCTCCATGTGAAATATATGGCGCAAGTCAACTACCGGCACCACCTGCCCTCTTAAATTAATCACCCCTAACATGTAATCCGGTGTCCGGGGGACCGCCGTCACTTTATGATATTCCAGCACTTCCTGAATGCAGCTGATCTCGGTACCAAAGCTATCACCATCGAGCACAAACGACAGAATTTGTAACTTTTCATGAGGCTGATCAGCAGCTTGATTTGAATTAGCCATCCCCATTCCTCAATAACGAACAAAGTCATCATCACTATTGGTATCTAAATCGAGATCGATCCCATTCCCTGATGTTTTTTTAACCTGTCCCGACTGTGGTTTCGCCATCGATGATACCGATGGATATGATTTATTCGTCGCAGGACGGGATGCCGAGGAGGTCGAACGATGATGGAGCTGCATATCCACTTTAAAAAATTCCATCGTACTGTTCATCTGCTCAGCCTGAGCCGATAACTCTTCTGAGGTCGAAGCCATCTCTTCTGCGGCGGCCGCTGACTGCTGAACAACTTGATCCAGTTGCTGAATGGCGGTATTAATTTCAGCAGCTCCTTTATTCTGTTCAATAGCCGATGCACTAATCTCCTGTACTAAATCAGCCGTTTGTTGAATATTAGGAACCAATTTTTCCAACATAGCTCCGGCCTGTTCAGAAATATTTAAACTATTGCGCGACAATTCAACAATTTCTCCAGCAGCACGCTGACTACGTTCGGCCAATTTCCGAACCTCAGCCGCAACCACGGTAAACCCTTTACCATGCTCACCGGCCCGCGCCGCTTCTATCGCTGCATTTAAAGCCAGTAAATTCGTCTGCCGGGCTATCTCTTCAATGATGTTGATACGTTCTGTAATATCTTTCATCGCCAGCACCGATTCCCGAACCGCCTTACCCGAAGCATCGGCATCGCTAGCCGCCTGGCTGGCAATTTGTTCGGTCTGTTTAGCATTATCGGCACTATGCGAAATATTCGCTGACATCTGTTCGACCGCAGAGGAAACCTCTTCCAAAGATGATGCCTGCTCTGTCGCACCTTGGGCAATCTGTTGGCCAGTTCCGGAAAGTTGCACACTTCCCGAAGCCACATTGCTGGAGGCTTCTTTAATTTCACCAACAATCGAGCGCAACCGTTCATTCATGAGCCGGAGAACCCCATAAATATCCCGACTACTCACTTTAGTGCTAAATTTCTGGTTCAAGTCACCATCCCCAATTCGGGTGGCAATCCGACTGACTTCGTTAATCCGAGAAACGACGATTATCGCCACCAATAAGGCAATGAGGACCGAGATAATCAGCAGAATCATCAACACTTTCGATGTCGTAGCATAAATCGCATTCGTGGTATCCACGATATTATTCATACTGGTATCACTCAGCCCCAGCAATTTGGTCAGATAAGAACTGGTGGTGTTCATCGCCTCAGTACCTTGACCTTCCAGTAATTCAAAAGCATGACCATCGCTATTTTGTGTCGCCAGAGCAACGACCTGTTTCTGGATATTCATGTAATGTGAAAAACTAGCCCCAATCGAATCGATTTCATGTTTTTGTTCCGGTAGAACATGATCGGTCAGCGATTCTGCTATCTGTTGGAACTGTTTAATATGCAGCTCCAGCCGCTGAGAAATGGCGGTCATTTCCTGATTATTTCGACTCAACAGATAAACCTTTTCTAAACGCTGAATCGACCCTAATTCAAGGCTGAGCAATGCCAGTTGTTGATTCTCATTAGCTAATGCTCGTAATGATTCCGGATCATTGGTTTCAGTCATACTGGCAGAGATATGAGTCGCTAATGCCCGAATTTGTGCAATCAACTGATTAAACGCAGCTAAGGCATCACCTTCACTTAATGCTGCTGCTTTTTTGTTAGTTTCTTGCTTGGATAAAACAATAACCTGATCCAAAATGCTGTTATAGTTTTTTAGATTTGTCGAAAAATTTTCCAATAGCGGTAAATCATCTTTGGGCAAAATTTTCGCTAATTGAGCCTGACGATCGTCTAAGCGATCTCGAGCTTTGACCATCGATGATTCCAAACGACTCCGAGCATCCTGAGAAGAAGCCAATATATAATCCGCAGCTTCCATTCCAAGCTCCAGCAAATCCTGACGCATCCGTGCTGTGAGCCGAATCACTTCAGCAGGCCCTTCAACAATGATGTTCATATCCTGGTTTGCGGAATGCAACTTACGTATGCCTTGTAAACTGGTAGCGGCCAACAGCAAAATCAGAATGATATATCCACTGATGACCAGCATTTTTAAGGTAATTCGTTTTAACATGTTAGACCTACCTACTCATGATTGGCATCGATTCTCTTAACGGCTTGGCTTCGGCCACTAATTTATTAATGTCCAAAATCATCGCCACATCGCCATTTCCTAAAATGGTCGCCCCCATCAGCCCTGGTATGTGCTGATACAGACGGCTCAGGCTTTTAATCACGGTTTGATACTGCCCAACAACCTCATCGACCGTAATCCCTAATCGCTCTTTTCCCGCATGGGTAATTACTGTTTGTTCAATATCAGGCTGATGCCCATCCACATCAAACAACTCCCGTAACCGAACACAGGGGGTTAACTGTCCCCGATTTTCAACCAGACGAGCCCCATCTGAAGTCGTCTGCTCTTTGGAAGACGTTTCAATACACTCTTCAACAACTGAAAGCGGAATAATGTAATGTTCCCTAGAGACTCTAACCATCAAGCCTTCAATGATGGCTAAGGTCATTGGTAAATAAATCGTAATCGTGGTGCCCTGCCCCGGCTGGCTATCGATATCAACACGTCCCTGTAACATTTCAATCGATGTTCGAACCACATCCATCCCGACACCACGGCCTGATACGTCTGAAACTTTTTCCGCCGTTGAAAAGCCTGGTTCAAATATAAGTTGGTAGATCTGGGCGGGTTCCAGTTCCTGAGAAGCACTAATCAGCCCTTTTTGGCGAGCTTTCTTCTGAATTTTGTCAGCATTTAATCCCGCACCATCATCTTTAATCGTGATCAGGATCTGTCCATCGTGATGTGCAGCACTCAGCAAGATTGTCCCTTTAACCGGTTTACCCGCGGCCATTCGCTCGGCCGGATGTTCAATCCCGTGATCCATACTGTTTCGTAACAGATGCACCAATGGATCACCCAGCTTATCCAACACCATCTTGTCGAGTTCAGTTTCAGCGCCTTCTGTTTCCAGTTGAACTTCTTTATCCAACTCTTTGCCTAAATCACGAACCAACCGCCGAAAACGGGCAAAAGTTGAACCGATGGGCAACATTCGAATGTCAAAAGCCGTATCCCGCAGTTCAGACCCGAGAAGCGACAACTCTTCGGCTAGCGTATTCAACTGTTCACAGTGTTCTACCCGAGCCAACTCGTTTAAGCGAGCTTGCACGATCACTAACTCCCCGATCAGGTTCATCAGCATATCCAGCTTCCCGGATGGCACTTTCACAATCTGTTCTTCAGGTGCTTTTTTCTTAGCCTGCTTATGCATAAACTGCTGCTCAGCCAAAACCGATTCGACCTGATTCGGTTTTAAGATGCCGGCTGATTGCAACACTTCACCAACACGAGGTCGATTTTGCAATAATCGTTCAATCTCACTGGCCGTAATCCAGCCTTTTTCGACCACAATGTCTCCGAAACGGGCCTCTTCGGTCACATGCAGTTCATCAATGGTGACATCCCAGTCATCACTCACAAAAATAAAGACATCTTCCAGTGTTTCCTGAGGAACACTGGTACGGATCAAGACCAGAATCTCCAGATAACTCGACAACGGATCAAACTGCTCCGGGGACACTTCCCTAACTCGGGTAAAGACATCCATTTCACCTAAGCCATCCAGCTCCCGCAACAGAGGGAGACAATCCATACCATCCTGAAAAGCTAATGCATTCGGTATCATTTGGATCCGCCAACATCTTGATGAATCCGATTGGAGATCCTTTTCAGGTTGTACTGAAGCGGTTTTCTTCGTCGGGGTGGATGACGGAGAGAATTGCTGTAGCCGTTTTTCCAGTTCCTGACTCATCTGCTGCAAAACTTCATCCGGACTAGGATCATCCAACAGTTGTTGAATATGATCGCGACACTCCAAAATCAGTGAAATCATCGCGGGTTTTAACGTGAAGTCACCATTTCGGGCGCGATCAAAAAAAGACTCAAGGTGGTGAGTAAAACTGGAAAGATGATCAAATCCCACCATTCCGGCGGCACCTTTGATCGTGTGCATCGCTCGAAATGCCAAATTGATCTGCTCTGGATCTTCGGGATGTTCCTCCAGCTCCAGCAATGCTTCTTCCAGCGTATCTAAATGCTCGGCAGCTTCCTGACGGAAAATATCGACGGCGTCATTCATGTCCCGCCCCCTCAAAACGCAATACTTTTTCGAGTCCCATCAGTTTTAATGCAGCTAATACATCATCTTGTACGTTATATAGCCACAATTGCTGATCATGTTCTTTTAAACAACGCTGTAAATAGAGCAGTAGCTGAACACCACAACTATCAATTTCAGCCGTTGCTGCCAGATCAAACTGCCAACTACATAACCACTGGCTTTCATCGATCCAATGAGCGCCGATCTCCTGAACTTCATAGATCGTCAGCGCATCCGGGGCCCGCCACTGTTTGACTGAATTTAAATCACTCATGAGCAAAACCCCATTAAGTCAGTTTAGTCACTGCATTAAGCAATACATCTGGCTTAAACGGTTTAACTAGCCAAGCTTTCGCCCCGGCGGCTTTCCCCTCAGCTTTTTTATCGGCTCCCGACTCAGTCGTTAACATTAAAATAGGGGTGAATTTATAGGTTGGTTTTTGCTTAATTGCTTTTAAAAAGCTAATTCCATCCATATTCGGCATATTGACATCACAAACAATCAGATGAAATTTACGACCATCTAATTTTTTAAGGGCATCTTGGCCATCCACAGCCTCACAGACTTCATGTCCGGCTCCTCGCAGAGCCATGCCGACGACCTGACGGACAGATGCTGAATCATCAATTACGAGTATGCTCTTTGACATCATCCCTCCTTCTTAAAAAAATTCCAGATCATCGCTGGCCACAGCCGAACGTGCTAGATCTGATGGCAATGGTCCTGTCCCACCACTGTATATATGTCGTTCTATATCCGTTGTTGAACGATGTTGCATATGCTCAACTAACTGTCCGGCTCGATTCGAATAATCTCGAGGATCGGCCTGACGGCAATCGATCACACTGACGATCTCATCCAAATGTTGCCCAACGTGATCCATGATCTGGCATAGTCGATCCTGAAATTGCAAACTGACGATCACCGATGAAATACGTTGACTGACCTCCTGTCGCTGGTGAATTAACAATCGGGTTTCTTCGGTCATAAGCCCCATCTGCTCATCCAATTGATTGAGCGTATTTTGAATGGTTTCCTCATGCCGAAGCCGCTGTTCATGGGTAAATTTAAAAGAAGACTGAACGGATCCTACGACAGCATCCAACTCAGCACTAAACTGTTCAATTGATTGGCTAATTTTATCGCCGGTCTGTGCCGAACGAGATGCAAGCGTGCGAACTTCATCGGCCACTACGGCAAATCCTCGCCCTTGTTCCCCAGCCCGAGCCGCTTCAATCGCCGCATTCAAGGCGAGTAAATTAATCTGCTCAGCAATCTTTTGAACATCCATAGAAGTCTGTTCAATGGTGTGCATCTGTTGATTCAGCTTTTCAATAGCAGTGACGGTCTGCTGATCGTGATCATCAGAATCTTCAAGAGCCCGTTTTTGATCGGCAAAAGAAGTTCGCGCCATATCACTGACTTTCTGAGCTAAAATAGCGCGCTGGTCGAGTTCGTTTTCATTGTGCCCTGCGGTCACCTCTTCAAGTTCGCGAACAATTTCTTCAAACCGATGGGTCACATTGGTGACGGATGATTCCATATCATTGCGGCTGGATGTCAAAATTTCTTTTAACATGGGCAGTAATTTGACTAATTCATTCAGCAATGGCTGATCATCGATCAACTCTTGTGTGGGCTGCTGCAATGATTCCCAATGTTGTCGATAACTCGTAATAAAGCGGCTGACACACCATGCGACTAATAGCACGATAACCAAGCCCCAAATCATCAAAAATCCCCAACTGAAATCAGCAATACTCAGACAAATCAGCCCTGCAACGCCAATGACGGTACAGGCGATAATCATGATTGCGAAACGATTAGCGGGTAAAGTAGGCATTGCGGCATCGTTGCTCACTCGGAGTTCTCTCCCCTAAAAAACAAATCAATCAAAATTAAGCGTAGCAGTAACCAAAAGATTTGCTTTCGAAAAAGAAAAGAAATATGAGTTATCTATCAATGCCCCAGAACCACAGCGGATAAAAATATTCGGTTTTAGGTCAGACTATCGGATTACTATTTTCTATGAACCAGACCAAGCCTTAGAGTGTGTTCATGACTAAAACGATGACTTATAAGACGTCACTATCAACTGGCCAAACGGCTCGGTTCTTAACGTCATTGATGTGGGACTAAACGGATTCATCATTGCTCAAAGCCTTCCAGTCTGCGGACCAGTTGTCCCTTGAAGTAGGTGCTCATTCGGAGGGCCGCATCTTCTGCCACAAATAGCGACCCGAAACGATGAGTTAAAGATGTATTAGCCTCGACCACCTCTTCAAGAGGTGGTCCTGTGACACCTTCACAAATTATGCTGGTAAATGTTTCATGGCCTCGATGAGAAAAGCTTCGTCAAAGAGCGGTACCGGATGACCGTCATCATCAACGGCCACAAAATTAAACTGACCGGCGATGACCTGATGGCGTTGGTCCTCATGCATTTGTTCAACATCAATAGTAATGTCAACGGTCAAGCTGGTATTCCCAACCCGACTGACTTTACCGGTTAACTGAACAATCGTGCCAGAAGGGATCGGTTTTTTAAAATTAATACGCTCGGTGGACACCGTCACCAGAGTTTTCCGACAAAAGCGAGTGGCTGTGATAAATGAAATTTCATCCATCCATGCCATGGCCACACCGCCAAATAGGGTCAAATGATGATTAATATTATTGGGAAAAACGACTTTCGTCGTCATCGATACGGATTGTTCAATTCGTTGTTCAATGACAGGTTTATATTTCTCAACAAAGACACTACTCATATAATTTATAACGTTTTAATATCATGTTCGCAACATTTTGCGCCTATTCTGGGGCATTCTCAAATCTTATATCAACCCACGTCCGATTCCTGAATCGTTTAATTAAGATTGACGAGCCATATTAAACAGCTCCGTGCGTAGTGCTTCGACGGTTGAATCATGACGAGCCGCATCACTGGAGACTAAAAACAACGAGGTGACCCGCTCCGGGTGATACCCATCGTCAATGGTCTGTAACTGCCCTGATTGCAGCAGCGGTTCAATATTCCGTTGGGGCAACCAGCCATAGCCCAACTGATGTTCAACGGCATCAATGGCCGATTCAACCGAAGTGAAATACCATGATTCCAAATATTCTTTTTTATATTTATTCAGCAGTTGATTATCCTTATCAACGACCTGAATAAGCGGATAACGGACCAACTGCCGGGAACGAAGCGATGGCGGCAATTTGAATATAGGGTGATCGCTTTTCGCCACCAACACAAATCGAATATCCATAATCCAGCGTTTTTCAATCGGATAACTTTCGGGAACACTGACAAGATACAGATCCCCCATCTGCCGTTCAATTTGTTGCAGTCCTTCATCTCGAACAATCTCTTTAATATGAACTTGCGTCTGCGGGAAAAGCTGATTAAATCGCCGTAACCCCTCGAACAACAAGGATCTAGGGAAAATACTATCCACCACCAGACTCACGACAGAACGCTCTCCTGCTGCTCGAGCCGAAGCTTTTAACTCCAAATCCTGCCAACTACTCAGTAATAAATTCGCTTGTTCCAGTAATTCTTTTCCAATATCCGTCAGCACTAGTCGCCGTCCTTGTAAAACCACCAGCGTAACCCCCAATCGTTCCTGTAATTGGTTAATCTGATAACTGATCGCAGGCTGACTACGATGATGTAACTGGGCTGCTTTCGCCATGCTGCCAAGCTCAACGACACTTTTCAGCAAGACCCACTGTTCCAATGAGCTTTTAAACATATAAATATTTTTTATTGATTTTATTTAAATTTAACGTTTTTTATAAAAAAATGGAAGATATATACTCTATGCACATTCACAAAAGCAGGAGTCACTCATGTTTAGTAAAGAAGATTTAAGCGGCATCGTTGGTAAACATCTAGTTTATACCTATGATAATGGTTGGATTTATGAATTTTATGTCAAAAACGATCACACTGCAGACTATCGAATCCATAGTGGTCTCGTGGGTGGACGTTGGGTTAAAGACCAAAAAATTGCGCTGGTTCGAGTGGCCAGCGATGTCTATAAAATGTCTTGGACAGAACCCACCGGCACTGATGTCAGTCTTATAGCGAACTTAGCAGATAAAGTATTCCATGGGACGATTTTCTTCCCTCGCTGGATCATGAACAATCCAGGCAAAACCGTCTGCTTCCAGAACGAACACATTCCGCAAATGGAAGCGTATCGCGCCGAAGGTCCCGCTTATCCCACAGAAGTGATTGATGAATTTGCAACGATTACCCTGATTCGGGATTGCGGTGAAAATAATGAGGATGTGATCAATTGCCCTCCGAGTGAACTTCCCGCCAACTATCCGGACAATCTTAAAGCTTAAGTTTTAGGGGCTACGTCACTTTTAATGAGTCTATACGATGAAGTGATAAAAATAGCCCCTAGCCAATAAATCGTTTATCTCCCTCAGACTCTCCCGAGAGGCATTTAATAGAAATTCGATGGCAAAACTGACGACAAAGAATCCTATAATAACCTTAACTTAAGAATCGGCACGATCTAGATGAATGACTGGATTTTCAGCAAAAAGGTAGCGATCATCGTTCATATTGTCATCGAAGTTAGTCGCTTCAAATAACATACGTTTGGTGTTTTCTAAGTGCTGCCACATTGCCAGTTTCGCGCTTTGAGGATCTTTTCGAGTTAACGCCCGCAGGATCTGTTCATGATCACTACTCCAGCTATTTAACGCTTCGTCATCAATATGTGAATGCAATTTCTGCCAATACGGATTCTGTTCCCGATGCACCCAGAGATTTTCAAGGACCATAACTAACACCGAGTTCTGAGTCGCTCGGGCCACTTGAATATGGAATTTTTTATCCCATTCTGAATCTCGTGCACGGTCTTCATGGCGCCCTTGCTCAAGTAACTGAGACAACTCCATAATATCCTGTTTGGTCACCTGCGTTGCCGCAAACTCAGCAATATTACTTTCTAGCAGCTGACGAGCCTGAAGCAATTCAAACGGACCTGCCGTAATAACTTCATGCTGAGCATCACTATCCTGAAGCTGCGATTCATTGGTCGCTACGGCTGAAATAATATGGATCCCCGAACCTTTACGGACCTCCACAAATCCTTCGACTTCAAGCATAATGATCGCTTCGCGCACAACCGTGCGACTCACATCCATCTCTTCTGCAATAAGACGTTCAGCCGGTAACCGATCTCCTACACGATATTGCCCTCGATGAATCTGAGCCTTCAATTCAGCGGCTATACGCTGATACAATCGTTTGGGTTCAAAAGACTCCACAGTCATATTATTCACAATGATATCGTCCTGCTAAAAAACATCTTACGGCATCAGATCAACTGACAATCGACACGCTCATATTGGGATGGCAATTGTGCCATCCCATTTTTGCTTAATAAAGACCAAATAACCGTGGTAGGAACAAGCTAATCTGAGGGATATATGTAATTAGCATTAATGCCACCAACAGCGAAACGAAGAACGGAAGCATAGGCTTAATCAATTGCTGAATTTTCAAATTAGCAACAGAACAACCGACAAACAACGCACTTCCAACTGGAGGTGTACACAACCCGATACATAAGTTCACAACCATCATGATCCCGAAATGCACTGGATCCATACCAATTTTAGTTGCGATAGGCAAGAAAATTGGGGTAAAGATCAATACAGCAGGGGTCATATCCATGAACACACCGACAATCAACAGAATAATATTGATCATCAACAGGATGACAAATGGATTATTTGAGACAGATAACAAAGCTTCAGCAATTGTATCAGGGATCTCCGCATCCGTCATAACCCATGACATACCGACAGAAACACCAATCAACAACAGCACGATAGACGTCATAACCACAGATTCAAGCAGAATTTTTGGTAACTGTGGCAATTTAATCTCGCGGTAGATAAATACCGACAAAACAAAGGTATACACTACAGCAATCGCAGATGCTTCAGTTGCAGTGAACACACCACCTAAGATACCGCCCATAACGACGACAACCAGCAGCATACTTGGTAACGCATCAAAAAACGCTTTGATCGCCATTTTGAAAGTTGGACGTGGCGCTAATGGGTAGTTACGTTTTTTCGCAATTACCGCACCAACCACCATAACGGCCAGCCCCATCAAAATCCCAGGCAGATAACCAGCCATAAACAAGGCGGCAACAGACAAGCCCCCCGCAGTCAATGCATATACAATCAGTACGTTGGATGGCGGGATCAATAACCCAGTAATACATGACGTTACGTTAATCGCTGCCGAATAAGGTGCAGGGAAACCAGCTTTTTTCTGCATTGGAGCCATGGTTCCACCCACAGCAGCACAAGCGGCAACCGCAGAACCCGAGATAGAACCAAACATCATGTTGGCCATCACATTGACGTGCCCCAGAGAACCCGGCATCCGTCCAACCAAGATCTGCGAGAAGTTAATCAACCTTTGGGCAATCCCCCCACTGTTCATCAAAATCCCGGCAAGGATGAAGAACGGGATAGCCAGCAGTGAGAAGCTATCCAACCCAGTCGCAATTTTCTGACCTAAAATAGCCAGTGCAACTGATGGTGGTAATAAGGTAAAACCCGATAATAACGAAGCAATCCCGATTGAGAACGAAATTGGAACGCCACTAAATACCAGGATAAAGAAGCTCCCGAACATGACCAGAGCGGTCAACCATTCCATATCCATTAGTTATTCTCCTCTGGTAACTTCTGTTCAGGTTCATCATGGAAATGAACAATTGCATCACCGATAAACAACACACTGTAAAACGCCATAATGATGCCGCTCAGTGGTAAAACTACATATACATAAGCCATTGGGACCTGCATTGCAGGTGATACCTGACCACTTTGATAAACACGCGTTGCCAAGTGGATCCCCCCCCAAATCATGGCACTCGCTGAGAATGCTAAAATACAGAGGTTGGTATAAATCGTTGCCACCCGAGCTTTTGTCCCTGTCAGATGAGCAATAAAGAGGTCGATAGCCAAGTGCCGCTGTGCTCCCACGGTATAAGCGGCGCCTAATAACCCCACCCAAATCATGCTAAAGCGGGCAATTTCATCGGTAAAAGTACTAGGCGCATTCAAAACCCAGCGGCTAAAAACCTGCCACACCACACAAATAACCAAAGAGGCCATAACAACAATACAGATCGCAGCGACAACGCTATCAACCGGTTTTTTAAACGTGTCCAGACGCATAGGAAAAGTCTCCTGACAGCCGGAGTTCACACTCCGGCCAAGGTGTTTTATTTAACGTTTTCGATTTTTTCCAACCAAGCATCTTTAGCTGGATCTTTACGGAATTGATCCCATAAAGGCTGAACGGCTTTTCGGAAAGAAGCTTTATCGACGGTTACAAAAGTAGCGCCCATTTTTTCTGCTTCAGCACGAGATTTTTTAACCTGCGCTTCCCACAGTTGTTGTTCATATTTTTCTGAATCACGAGCGGCTTTCATCAAAATTTGCTGCTGTTTTTCAGTTAACTTATCCCAAGCCATATTTGAAATGGCCAGATAGTCAGGTACCGCTGTGTGGCTATCCTGAGAATAATATTTAGCAATTTCTACGTGACGAGTCTGAACATATGACGGAATGTTGTTTTCTGCGGCATCAACCACACCTTGCTGCAGAGCGGTATAAACTTCACCGAACTGAATAGGTGCTGGAGATCCCCCCATCAACTCAATCATTTTGTTAGTTGTTGGTGTTGAAATCACTCGTACTTTCATACCTTTCAAATCGTCTGGGGTACGGATTGGTTTTTTCGCATAGAAACTACGAGTTCCTGCTTCATATGCCGCAATCAGCACAAAACCTTTAGATTTAGTCAGCTGTTCCAGTTCATGACCGATTGGACCATAAACTACTTTATTGAAGTGATCCTGATCGCGGAACAGATAAGGCAGACTGAAAATAGAGAACACAGGTTCAAATGGTTCTAGCTCACTACCACTGATTTTGGTCATAGACAGAGCGCCCTGCTGCATCATTTCCAGAGTCTGCCGAGGGCCGCCCATCTGGCTATCGCCATAGATGCGAATTTTGACTTTACCGTCCGTTTCTTTTTGGACCTGTTCAGCCATGTGTTTAAGAGTCACCGCTACCACATGGTTACTTTGTAAGTTATGTGCAAGTTTTAGTGTGACAGCCTGAGCAGATAAACTGGATAAAACCAGTGGTGCAGCCATTAACACACTAAGAGACAGTGTTTTCATTTTCCATTTCATAAAACTAATACCCCATGAGTTGTAGAGTGATAGAGATAGAGTCAAAGACTAGATCCCCGATGGGAACGTCCTGTCTAACAAATTAACGGGGGCAACTATAATTGGTATGATATATATTGAAGTTGAGAACCATCACAAAAAAAGAGTGATCTTTGTGAATCCTTTCTTTTTTATACAAAATAGAGAGCTAGATCACATTAGAACTAGTTTGAGTATCTTAAAAAACTTTAAGTGGTGGACTTAAGTACACCTTTTATATAAATAAGCTTTACTTTAAATCTTATGAATTCATTGAATCAGTAAGTCTTCATCCCGCTTTCCCAGCAGAATGTTTTATATCCAATATATTGATATATAACTAAATATTAACTATTGATAGATAAAATAAAAAATAACTCAATCTGAATTATCGCCTATACAAACAATACACGACCAAGCCATGACAAGGCTTATGCATAGGATTGGTACAATGAATTTAAGAATTGGCTATCCAACTAAATAATCCATTCTCTTCAATTAGTTCAGTTATCTACACATTATTTAATAGCTATAAACCATCCCAATAATTTTATATATAAAATCACATCCATACTGAATTATTTTAATTTAAATTTGATTCACAAAATACCTGGAATTTAATGATTGTTTGTTACTATTTTTTATCATTATTATCACTTTAACCAATTTACTTGGCATACCAATTATTTTTAATATTTTAAATCATCCTAAATATTTCGTACACGAACAAAAAAATATAAAATTTAACCATATATGAATCGTAATCACATTTATGGGATGGTTTAACCATAAATACGAGATACAGATCACATATTCAATTCAATCAGGTTCAATTATCTTAAACAGTTTGATTTTGATCATATTTATAGCATACCAATAAGATCAACAATTCATACCAATAGTTTGAATTGGTATTACATGTTTTCAGGATTGGTATGGATGTAGAGAGGTCTTCCAGGTTTACTCCATAGCATCTATCCATCTTCATTTTCTTGCCAAATTTAACACCAAATTTAACATTAAAGATAAATAACAGGAGTCATCATGCGTAAAGTTAGAGGTATGCGTTGGTACATGATCGGTCTGGTTACATTAGGAACTATTCTTTGTTACCTCACCCGCAATACCATTGCAGCCGCAGCCCCAACTTTGGAGACTGAGCTACATATATCAACTCAGCAATATTCCTATATTATTGCCGCCTTTTCAGCCTGTTATACCGTGGCCCAACCGATCACTGGCTTTATCGTGGATACGCTGGGGACTAAAATCGGATACGGTATTTTTGCTGCACTTTGGGGGATCTTTGCAATCTGCGCATCGTTTACCGGAGGCTGGGGGGGACTGGCCGTAGCTCGTGGTCTTGGGGGATTCTGTGAAAGTGCGATGATCCCATCCGGACTAAAGGCTTCTACAGAATGGTTCCCAGCGAAAGAACGTTCCATCGCTGTCGGTTACTTTAACGTCGGCTCTTCAATCGGTGCCGTGTTTGCACCGCCTATCGTGGTTTGGGCGATCATGTATAAAAGCTGGCGCCTGGCATTTGTAATTGTCGGTTTACTTTCAGTGGCGTGGGTCATCCTGTGGATATTTGCTTATTTTCATCCAACTAAACAAAAACATTTGTCGGATGAAGAAAAGGAATACATTTTTTCAGGCCAACCCAAATCAGTGAAACATGAAAAAGTTCATATTCTCGAACTCATTAGTCAGAAAAAATTCTGGGGTATTGCCCTTCCGCGTTTTCTCGCTGAACCGGCTTGGGGAACCTTCAATGCGTGGATCCCACTATTTATGTCGATTACTTATGGATTTAATCTGAAACAGATCGCTATTTTTGCCTGGATGCCGATGGTTTTCGCTGACTTTGGTTGTATCCTCGGTGGATACATGCCCGTTTTTTTCCAGAAAGTCTTTAAAGTAAATCTGATCGTTTCCCGCAAAATGGTCGTTGGTTTAGGTGCTCTACTAATGATTGGCCCTGGATTGATTGGTGTATTTGGTAATCCTTATGTAGCCATTGCCCTTCTCTGTATCGGAGGCTTTGCTCATCAATCTCTCTCTGGCGCACTGATCACATTGTCATCTGATGTATTCGACCCCAGTGAAGTCGCAACCGCGAATGGTTTTACCGGAATGGCAGCTTGGACGGCCAGCACTCTCTTTGCCTTAGTTGTGGGAGCTTTATGTGAAGTGATCGGTTTTAGCCCATTATTTGCGCTACTTTCTATCTTCGATATCATCGGTGCAATCATTCTGTTTAGTCTACTCAAAAGTAGTGATGCCGTTACCGAAAATACCGAAAATAATGTCGTTACCGCTAAACTTGCAACAGAGAATCAATAGCCAATCATCAACCAGCGGTGCCTCTGAGCGCCGCTTATTCTCCTCTGCGTATAAGTGGTTATCCTTTTCTGTAAGACCTCTATTTAATTCCAAATATCAAAAACCCGTCATTAAATCACCATAAGCAGGTTTGATGCTTATTGAATAAATAATCACCAGAAGCCATAGAATGTGAGCCAGATCTTATATTGGTATAATAGAATTACATAATATGTTACACACTTATACCCCTTTGCTCTTTGGCTATTCGCCTCTAAATAATGTGATCTTGCTCGTAAATAAGGGATTTTATGTGATAAGTATTACAAACTTGATTTTTCCCATAGACAGGGGTGTAGATAAGTAGAATAATTGGTATAACAACTTTAAAAATATCATTACACCAATAATTTTGGTTTAAAATCATCTATTTATGGAGCGGAACATGAGTTCTTTTCTAACTGAAGATTTTTTGCTTGATACTGATTTTGCACGACGTCTGTATCATGACTACGCCAAAGATCAACCTATCTTTGATTTCCATTGCCATCTTCCACCAGAACAGATTGCAGAAGACTACCAATTCAAAAACTTATATGACATCTGGTTAAAAGGTGACCATTATAAATGGCGAGCCATGCGTACGAATGGTGTAGATGAATCATTGTGTACCGGCAGTGCCAGCGACTTCGATAAATACATGGCGTTCGCTCAGACCGTACCTTTTACCATTGGGAACCCAATCTATCACTGGACTCATCTGGAACTGCGTCGCCCATTCGGTATTAGTGATCGTCTACTCACCCCAGAAACAGCAAAAGGGATTTGGGACGAATGCAATGAAAAATTAGCTCAGAAAGAATTCAGTGCTCGCGGCATTATGCAGCAAATGAACGTTAAAATGGTCGGGACAACGGATGATCCCATCGACTCTTTGGAAAATCATGCTGCAATCGCTAAAGATGGTTTCCCTGTCAAAGTACTGCCAAGTTGGCGTCCTGATAAAGCATTCAAAATTGATGCGGACATCTTTGTTGAATACTTAGATAAACTGGCGGTAGCAGCTGATGTTGAAATCACTAGTTTTGCAAGCCTGTTGGACGCACTGAACAAACGTCTGGACCACTTCGATGCTCACGGTTGTAAAGTTTCTGACCACGCGCTGGACACTGTCCCATTCGGTCGCGCTAGCGAAGCAGAACTGGATCAGATGATCGTTGCTCGTCGTCAAGGTAAAACACTGACCCACGCTCAGAGCCAGGCTTTCCAGACTGAAGTTCTATTGTTCCTAGGCCGTGAATACAATCGTCGTGGCTGGGTACAGCAGTATCATATTGGCGCACTGCGTAACAACAATACCCTGCGTCTGCAGCAATTAGGTCCAGATACTGGTTTTGACTCTATTCACGATGAACCAATCGCGGCCAACCTGTCTCGTCTTCTGGATGCTCAGGCAACTACTGATGAACTACCTAAAACGATCCTGTACTGCTTAAACCCTCGTGATAACGAAGTTCTGGGCACTATGATTGGTAACTTCCAAGGCAGTGGTATCCCTGGGAAAATGCAGTTCGGTTCTGGCTGGTGGTTCAATGACCAAAAAGATGGGATGCAACGCCAGATGACTCAGTTGGCTCAGCTGGGTCTGCTCAGCCGCTTTGTGGGTATGTTGACGGATAGCCGTAGCTTCCTGTCCTACACTCGTCACGAATACTTCCGCCGGATCCTCTGCCAGATGATCGGTCATTGGGTCAGAGATGGTGAAGCCCCTGCGGATATCAAGCTGCTAGGCTCAATGGTTTCAGATATCTGCTTTAACAACGCGAAAAACTACTTTGGAATTGAATTAGCTTAATTCAATCAGCATTTTATCTGCGGCCAGCAGCCCCTGGCCGCTCTCATGGAGCATCTATGAAACAGTTAAATCGTCAAGACTTTAAAGGGCCTCAATATCCTGACAAAGTCATTCAGTTCGGTGAAGGAAATTTTTTGCGGGCCTTCGTTGATTGGCAATTAGATAAACTGAACGAGCTTACTTCGCTCAATGCCGGGGTCGTCATTGTTCGCCCCCTAGATACTGATTTTCCACCGAGTCTGTCGACTCAGGATGGTCTTTACACTACATTGATCCGAGGACTAAATGAACAAGGTGAAGCCGTTCGCCAGCCTCGTTTAATCCGTTCAGTGAATCGCGAACTTAATTGTTATCAGCAATTTGACGATGTTTTAGCGGTTGCTCGTAATCCTGAACTTAAATTTTTATTCTCGAACACCACCGAAGCAGGGATCGCTTATCATGAAGGCGATAAATTTACCGATACTCCAGCTGTAAGCTATCCTGCTAAAGTCACTCGCTTCTTGTTCGAACGGTTTGATCACTTTAATGGCGCAGCCGATAAAGGTCTGATCCTCATTCCTTGCGAATTGATCGACTACAACGGCGACGCTCTGAAAGCTCTGGTTCTGCGTTATGCCAAAGAATGGCAGTTAAGTGATAGCTTCATCCAGTGGATCGAAACCGCTAACACCTTCTGTTCAACATTGGTTGACCGGATCGTAACGGGTTTCCCTCGCGATGAACACGCAGCGCTTGAAACAGAATTTGGTTATCACGACCAGTTCGTTGATACCGCCGAATACTTCTATCTATTTGTAATCCAAGGGCCTCAGTCTCTGGCAAAAGAACTTTGTCTTGACCAGCTGCCAAGCGATCAGCAGATGAACATCCGCATTGTGGATGACATCAAACCTTATAAAGAACGCAAAGTAGCGATCTTAAACGGTGCTCATACATCACTGGTTCCAGTCGCATTCCTGTCTGGCCTAAACACCGTTGGCGAAGCCATGAACGATGCGCAAATTCTGGAATTTGTAGAAAAAACCATCTTTACTGAAATCGTTCCGACCTTGGATCTTCCCAAAGATGAGCTCGAATCATTTGCGCATGATGTTTTGAAACGTTTTAAAAACCCGTTCATTAAACATCAGTTACTATCGATTGCTCTCAATGGTATGACCAAATTCCGGACTCGAATTCTGCCGCAACTATTAAACTACCAGAAACAGACCGGCAAACTTCCGGCTCGATTAACCTTCGCTCTAGCGGCCTTGATCGCTTTTTATAAAGGCGAACGCGCCGGTGAAAGTTATCCTCTGCAGGATGAACCCGAGTGGCTGGAAACCTACAAACAACTCTGGCAACAGCTGGAGCATGAACAAATTACTGTTGCGGATTTAGTCCATAAAGTTTTAAGTAACGACGCGCATTGGGAACAGGACCTGACTCAAGTGGATGGACTTGCTCAGCAAGTCAGCCAAAACTTAAGCCAAATCTTACAACAAGGTATGCGTGACGCTTTAAAAAATAGCGTACAGGGATAGATGACTATGCAAGATGTTATCAAAATTCACCCAACCGACAACGTAGTGGTCGCACTGCGGGAGATCGCGGACGGTGAAATTATCAAGGTTGAACAGCAAAAGATTACGGTTCACGGGGATATTCCCCGTGGTCACAAAATTGCGCTTGTTGATCTGCCAGAATCAGCTCAAGTGATCAAATATGGCCTACCGATTGGCCATACCAAATCACCGGTGAAAGTCGGTCAGCATATTCATGCGCATAACATCAAAACCAACTTAAGCGATCTGAACGAATATCAGTATCGTCCTGATTTTGTGAAACTGCCGCAACAACCTGCTGATCGAGATATCAAATTATATCGGCGTAAAAATGGCGATGTAGCGATTCGTAACGAGTTGTGGGTGATACCAACCGTAGGGTGTGTCAATGCCATCGCGAAACAGATGATCGCTCGCTTAGAAAAAGAAGCGGATCTATCGGGGATCGATGGGGTTCATCTGTTCAGTCACCAATACGGCTGTTCACAGTTAGGTGATGATCATCTCACGACACGTACCGTACTGCAAAACATGGTTCATCACCCTAATGCCGGAGCGGTTTTGGTAGTTGGCCTTGGTTGTGAAAACAACCAAATTGGTCCATTTGAAGACACTCTTGGTGCGGTCGATCCGACCCGTGTACACTTCATGACTTGCCAGAAACAGCAGGATGAAGTCACTTATGGGGTTCAACAGCTCAAAGAATTATTAGACGTCATGAAACAAGATCAACGCGTTCCTGGCAAACTCAGTGAACTGAAATTTGGTCTTGAATGTGGGGGGAGCGATGGATTCTCCGGGATCACCGCTAATCCAATGTTGGGCTGTTTCTCAGATTACGTCATCGAAAACGGCGGAACCAGTGTACTCACCGAAGTTCCTGAAATGTTCGGTGCCGAACAGATCCTCATGAGTCGTTGTAAAGATGAAACCACTTTCGACAAAACCGTGGATATGGTCAATAACTTCAAACAATACTTTATCGACCATAATCAGCCTATCTATGAGAATCCATCTCCGGGGAATAAAGCCGGTGGGATCTCAACATTGGAAGAAAAATCTTTAGGTTGTACTCAAAAAGCAGGCCAGAGTGTGGTTTCCGATGTTCTGCCTTACGGTGGACGGCTGAAAACCCCAGGCTTTAACTTGCTAAGCGCTCCCGGTAACGATGCGGTTGCAACCAGTGCGCTGGCCGGAGCCGGTTGTCACATGGTGCTGTTTAGTACCGGCCGTGGGACACCTTATGGCGGCCCGGTTCCAACCATGAAGATCGCAACCAATAGTGAATTAGCTAAAAACAAACCACATTGGATTGATTTTAATGCCGGAGCACTGCTGGAAGGCGTCAGCATGGAACAGTTGTTGGAACAGTTCATCGATAAAGTGGTTAAAATTGCCAACGGTGATGAGCTTGCCTGCAACGAACGCAATGATTTCCGAGAACTTGCCATCTTCAAAAGTGGCGTCACGCTATAGCATGAGTGATCAATAGCCCTTCTCGCACGCAGGGCTAACGGCTGCAGGGCCGTTAGCCCTATTCTCACCATTGTCCATCCATTTGAGCATCTCACATCATTATTGATAAAAAACATATTATTTGAACTTGATTAATTTTTAATCTCTTTAATTGCTCCATGATAGATGATCTTACCTGTCGGCATGATGCCAGGCAGAATCACAAAGAGAGACTAAAATGGAGCCATTAACTCATATTCATATCCAACGGTTGTACCGTATCTTAGGATGGTGGAGCCTCGGACTCTTCTATCTTTTATGGAGCAATATCAGCTGGGCCGCCTTCAGTTTAACCAGTAGTCATGATTTCTATACCGTCGATACCGATGCCGGATTAGTATTTTCCGTCCGCAGGGTCAGCACAGGAACCAGTCGCCACTCCCCCGGTGATATCGAATCGCTCAAGATCGATGGGGTCGAATATCAGTATGCCGATAAAGGTTCTCAGATTAATTCCGGATTCGACTGGCTATATACTAATGTCACGACCGCATCCGTCACGGCCCAACAAGTGAATGAGCAAACCATAAAAATTACAGTTACCGCCGGAAATCTGACCCACTACTATATGGCCCGTCGGGGTGAACCTCGCATTTATATGGCGACTTACTTTAGTCAGGAACCAACCGTCGCGCCTTATGTTCGCTACATCTTGCGAATGCGTCACAATCGCCTGCCTTTGGGCCCTACGGAATCCGACCTGACCCAGACAACTGGCACAATAGAATCCGCGGATATTTATTCTCTAAGTAACGGTCAAACCCGTTCCAAACACTATTCCAACCACCGAGCTATCGACTGGCATTACATTGGTGGATATAGTCAAGATGTTGGGATTTGGATCGTTCGGGACAATTTCGAAGGCGGTAGTAATGGCCCGTTTTACCGGAGTCTGCTGAACAAAAATACCAATGACGTGAATGAAATCACCTACATGATGAATTACAACGAAGCCCAAACCGAAGCTTTTCGGACCGGAGTTCTCAATCACTACACGTTAGTCGTCACCGATGGCAATACCCCATCGACTGATATTGATACCAGCTGGTTTGCCTCCATGTCACTACGGGGCTATCAATCTTCATCTCAGCGAGGACGCCTCACCGGAGTTGGGATAGAGGGACGTGTCAGTGATTATCATTATGTCGTCGGTTTAGCCAATGAGCAGACACAATATTGGACCTATGCCGATGATAGCAATGGCTCTTTTTCCATCTCTGATATACGGCCCGGAACTTATACTCTGACGATTTATAAAAATGAGCTCGCTGTGTATCAGCAGTCTGTTTCCATCACAGCTTCAGCGATTACTCAGCTGCATACTCTTACCATTAGCGATGATCC
Source organism: Celerinatantimonas marina (assembly GCF_046054165.1). Taxonomy (NCBI): domain Bacteria; kingdom Pseudomonadati; phylum Pseudomonadota; class Gammaproteobacteria; family Celerinatantimonadaceae; genus Celerinatantimonas; species Celerinatantimonas marina. The sequence continues at coordinate 105,440 of NZ_JBFNXK010000013.1, forward strand.
CCACAATGCGAGTATTATCTGGCGCATTGGTCATTGGGATGGGACACCGCAGGAATTTCTCAATGGGGATAAAGTCACCACCATGCATCCTTCAGATGTGCGAATGGCAAACTGGCAAACCCCAATCTTTCAGGTTGGGTCGAATCAATCCCGAGATTTTCCAGCCTATATCTGGAAAGATGTAAATAACGGCCAACAGATCCAGTTTCAACTCAGTAACGCTCAGCGCCAAAAAGCGCACACATTGCGGATAGGAATTACCGATGCTTATGCCAACGCAAGACCTCAAATCCAAGTGAATCAATGGAGCTCAGCAGTACCGGCAAGCTCGACACAACCTTCGACCCGGACGCTGACAGTCGGGACCTATCGCGGCAACAATCATACTTTTATTTATGAAATTCCCGCCAGTGCCTGGAATAGCAATTCCAGCTGGAATACGCTCACGATCAATATCGCCAGCGGTAGTGGGGGCAATGGCTACCTTTCCCCCGGAATCAGCGTTGATTGTATCGATTTGCTCAATTAAATCATCGCCAGTCGCTCAAATGAAACGCGCATAACACGCGTTTCATTCATGCCGATAGTACTCGCCCCGAAGACGAGAGTGATAAACCAAAGTTGCAATATCATTCAAGCGCTTTGTCTATAACGCTTAAATAAATGAAAACCACGTCTAATCATAAAAGATACATAGCTCCTAAAGGCCTACGCTATTATTATATCTTATGATCACAGCCCTTCATCATTCACGGGGAATTATCTCAATGATTCGTGCAACATTTGCTAAAGCATTTCACCGGTTCAAACAATGCCCTCGTTACCAGCGCTGGCTTAGTTATCTAATTATTGCCTATGGCGTCTATGCGCTTATATTAGGTGGTTTAGTGCCGGTTATTGCCGAGTCAATGGCACCATCCCGGGTATTACAATATACGGGCCGACATCTCAAAATAGATCATATTCGGATCAATCCTTTTTTACTCCGTGTCCGTATCAATGCAGCAGCACTTGAAAATCCACAACAAAATGCAAATTTCATTGCCTTTAAACAGCTCGAACTGGAGTTTAATTTCTGGCACAGCTTGTTCACCTGGACTCCTTATCTGGATCACATCACGCTTATCGATCCTAAAATCCAAATCGCGCGAACCAGTCCACAAACCTTTAACTTCTCGGATATTATTGAAAGAATTAATGCGGTAACACCTGCGCCTTCATCATCAACCCCGGCCACTGATGCCCCTATTCCAGCACTACAAATTAACCAAATTACGATTCAAAACGGGCATCTTCAACTCGCCGATCAAGTCACAGGTGCTCATGTCAGCTACCAGACGATTCATTTAGGTGTCAGTCAATTCAATACTCAGGCACTCAGCTTAACGCCCCAGCAACCTCAAAAAATCGCACAAACCAACCATTATCAACTGACCTTTAATGGCTCTAATCTGGGTGCATTCAAATTAGCTGGACAATTTCAACTAGCCCCTCTACAAGTCCAGGGGGATATTCAACTGGCTCAATTGCAACTTGCCCCATTCTGGCCACTAATTGCCGACAAATTTGCCATTCAATTAACTCAGGGGATAGTCAATTTAAGCAGCCACTTTCAACTTGAAAATGCCAATCAACATTTCCAATTCAAAACCCGACAGGGACAGTTTTCGCTCAGCCAACTCCAATTTGCATCAGATCAACAGCCTAAGGCTGGGCTTGATCAGCTGCAAATAGCCGATATTGCGGTCGATTCAGCTATCTCACAAGTCACTATCGATCATATGTATCTTAAGCATCTCTGGGCTAATGCACATCTGGATCAACAAGGTGTCGATCTGGTACAACTTTTTACGCCCAACATACCGGCAGCATCCTCATCACAAACAGCATCGGAGTCATCATCAGCCACAAAACCATCCCCACAATGGCATGTTGCTCTCGGAAAATTTTCGTTGACTCAGGCCGAGGCCAACGTCATTGATGATCAGATAGGGCATCAGGTGTACTGGAACATCACACCTGTATCACTCTCAACGGGGCCTATCGATACCCACTTTACTGCCCCTATCGACTATCAATTAGCCCTTTCAATGGCGGCCCAGACGGGCCAATTTGCCAAAAATTCTGCGGGAAGTTTTAGCAGTCAGGGACAAATTGACGTCAATCAGCAACGGCTCAGTGGGAAGCTCCAGTTGGATCAATTACAACTTGCACAATTTCAACCTTATTTAGCTCCTTACTTAAATTTATACCTCACTCAGGGGCAGCTCTCAGGTCAAGGTCAACTCGATGCGGATAGTTACGGGGAGGTCCGTTTTCACGGTGATGCAACACTGGCGGATCTGTTAATTGGTGATCATCAGAAACAACCGCTGCTGCGATGGCAGCAAATGCAGATCCACGATCTTGCCTATGATCAGAAAAAACAACTGTTGCAGATTAACGACATTGATTTGAAAAAACCCTATGCCAAAGTAACCATCCATGCGGACCGCAGCAGTAATATCAGTGATCTCGTCAAAACAGCGGCCACTCCGCCGTCCAAACCTGCATCGAATGACAAGACTCTATCGCATCCAACTACAACGGCTTCTCACGCTAAGGCTCAACCAGCCTCTAGCGCGACAGCCTTGAAGGTGAATATCAAACAGATCCGTATTCATGATGGTTCTGCCTATTTTGCCGATCAATCGATTACCCCTAATTTTGCCTCCGGTATCGAGTCTCTTAACGGGCAAATTAGCAGATTATCTTCGCAACCGGGCAGTACCGCGAAAGTTGATCTGAAAGGTTCTATTGATCAATATGCGCCGGTCACCCTCAAAGGGAAGATCAATCCATTGCTGGATCCCCCTTATCTGGATTTGGATTTAAACTTTAAAAATGTCGAACTAGTTTCCGTAAATCCTTACTCAGGTACCTATGCGGGTTATTTCATCGATAAAGGTCAACTCTCATTAGCGCTGAATTATCAATTAGATCACAATCAATTGATGGGGAAAAATCATATTGTGATCAACCAGCTGCAACTGGGGAAAGCCAGCGACTCAAAAGAAGCGCTTAACCTGCCACTAAAACTAGCCATCGCTTTGTTGCAGGATCGTCATGGCGTGATTGATTTAGGACTGCAAGTTTCGGGAGATCTGAATAATCCTGATTTCAGTTATGCCAGTATCGTCTGGGGTGCTCTCAAAAACATTCTGACGAAAGCGGTCATGTCACCATTTTCACTACTCGCAAAACTGGTCGGCAGTGATGATCAATTAAATCAGGTCAGTTTCCCGGCGGGCAGTCTGGTCATTGAACGGGATCAGCAACAGCGGCTGGATAAATTAGCACAGGCTCTAGACGACCGTCCTCAGTTAAAATTATCTCTCAAAGGTGGAATTAATCAGGTTTCAGATCGAATTGCACTCAAAGAACAACAATTGCATCAACTGTTGCTCCAACAAAGTGGTCTAAAACAGTTACCAGTGGATCTATCTGCTAGTCGTTTCCCTGCATCCGGCCCATTAGCAGATGCCTTGCAACACTTGTTTATAACTCAGATTGAGGGCGATATCAGTGCGGAGAAAAAACAGATCCAAACCCAATGGAATACACAGAATCCGAATAAAGCCCTGCCTGATGATCAGTTAATCACACGACTGCACATCGCCATGTATAATCGCTTACTTAATGCACAATCTGTTAAACCAATACAACTTCTCCAATTAGCTCAGGATCGAGCAAAAATGGTGAAAAATTATCTGGTGAATCAGGCGAAAATCACTCCGGAACGAGTCTTTTTGCTAAACAGCCGAAATCAAATGCTAACCCAAAATAGTGAAGTACAGATGACGCTCAGTGCTAACTAAGGGAAGGTGGCTCATATAAAACAGGCCACTGTCATTACAGTGGCCTAAATCGCATAATTACAGGTGATCGGTATCTCCATAAGGATATTTTTTATGGCCAAAACGAATCACCAAAATCGCAATGGCGATGACTAAAATAGCTCCCGCCAACCCCAACATTCGCCAGGTATCCAGATTTTTCATATCTAATGCCATGTAACGAGCCAGAGCAACAATCACAATATATAAAGGCATTCGTACCGGTAACCGCCCAGAACGTAAATAGAGCCCCACCATGGCCAGTACTTCTAAATAAATGAAAAGTAACAATAGATCAGCCAGCGTTACCTGGTGATTTAACATGATTGACCAGACTTCCTGCCCCATCGCAACGATAGCCATCAGTGCAATGAGCAGTAACCCAATATCCTCAACCAGCGTTAAAACCGGTAGCCAAACCTTTTTTAGCCTTTCCATGCTCAAACAACCTCAATATTAAATATTTGTTAGCATTGTAATTAAAGAGTAAAGGCTACTCGATACCCACCATTTCACCAACTACTTTATCAACTACAAAGAAAGAGAAATGAGCTCATCCAAAGATCCATTCAAGTCATGTGACACACCCTCATTCTTCACAATCGCACCTCAACGCCCGTAATTCCTTGTAATATAGGCTTCAAACTGTTCGCACAACTGTTCATCCGATTGCTGATTCGAGGCCAACACCTGCTTACCATCCACGACTCGGATAGAGGCGTTCAAAGACTGTACCGGCATCAGTTTTCTAGATTGTAAGGCCTGCATTTTCTGCTGCTCAGCCTGCCAAGCCTGATCAATCGATAGATTACATTCATCGGCTAAATATTTAGCACTAAAGGGCTGACCCGTCAGTTTTTTCAGACATTCATTCAGCGAGACGCTATTGCCAGCATTCCAGTATGACGCAGCCAGCATGGGGCCGATATGAGGATTATTCGTCAAATAACCAAATTGTTCAGTAAAATAAGCACGGGTCTGATAGACCGCCATATGCGCTAACAAATAACCTTGATACGAACACGCCGATTCATCCGACAGTAAATGCGGAATCGCCAATAAAGGCCGAGGACTACACGCGATCCCCAAAATTGAGCGTTCGGTATCACGAGCAAGTTGCAACACCCGTTCGGCACTCAGTTGATCATCGCTTAATTGATACAAAGCCCGTTCAAAATAGGGAACCAACAAAATGCTCCGTTCTTCATAGGCCTTAAACGGTTGCCGAGATTGGATCATGGCTTGAATCACGCGATCCGGAACCACATGACCGTGACTATCTTTTGCATACTGTTTAAGCCAATCCGCATCCCCAAGCAAGCTATCACAGAACATGGACTGAGTTTCAGCATAAGCCATTGACGTTGGGGCAAACTCTTGGGCAAAACAAGGAGCATTCATTTTGACATTCGCAAAGTGAGCGGCATGTCCGCCTTCATGAAACAACGTATTGATCCCGGAATAGCCACTGCCCACTTGATCGGGTTTCGCATTGGAGGTGAAATTAACTTTAGCGGCAACCCATTTCCCTCCATCATAAAATGATGGAATGGGTCCATGACAAAATCCATTTTGATATTTACCTTTGCGATCCAATAGATCGAGCGTCAATTCAGCACCGGAATAATCGATTCCTAACCGACTAAATGATTCGACCCAGCGTCGCAAAGACTGCGAAAAAGGAACATAAGGATCCAGTTCTCGCATCACATCTCCGGAAAAAGAATACACCAGATTATGCCCGCTCAAAGCCTGATCACCTTTTTGTTCTTTTAATACCGCCAGACTATGCAAATGATGTTCTCGAGTACGCTGCTCAAAATCATCCAAAATCGCAAACAATTGTTCACAAGTCATATGCTCAGTTTTCTCAACGGAGTAATCAAAAAAGTTGGCATATCCTAATGAACGTGCAAAGCGATTGCGCAATTTCACCAGCTCTAAAAATCCATTTCCCAACAACCACTGTTCAACATCAAGGAGGGCCTGATGGGCACTACGTCGAACTGACTCATGATTATTAGTATGGATAGCCGCGCGTAATGAAGGTAACGAAGCCTCCTGACGCTGGCCTTGCTCATCAGTGTAATACATCGCTAAATGCTGTTTTCTTTCAAAAAAATCAGCTTCAAACTGAATTAAATCGTTTTTTAACGCTTTGGCCTCAGGAGACTCAATGGCATGGGCCTGAAACATAGCCAACCAACCTTGCAACCCCTGAACAGTGGCCTGTTGCTCTTTTTGATCCGCAATATGCTGCGCCATTTCAATCTGAGCTTTTACCTCAGCGATATGCGATGCATCACTCAAAAAATGAGTCCACTGGGTCTGGGCTGCGGCGGAACCTTCATGGTCATCACTGGTTCCCATATAAGTTTCCCAGAATAAATCTTCTTTACGCCGATGAATCGCAAGATATTGATGATTTAAGTCATTCAGAAAATCTGTTGCACTCATGAGTATCCTTCATCATTGATTAATTTAATAACAGACAGCATACCACAGCCATTATTCAACCGAGGATGTTCACCGCTATAATTTGCACCCGAGGCATTCATTCTAAAAAAATGCCCTCTTCTATCGATGAGCACCGCCCGCAGGAACACAGCGTCAGAGCTTTCTAGAAACGGCCTACTTTCCCATTAATAAGACTGTTCTACGATAGCGTTTTCCAATTGTTTTCGATAAGCCGCTGGCAACAATTTTACAAATACAATTAGGGAACGTGATTGCTCCCCATTGTATTTTGTATCAATTGACCGGTTTGGAGGTATATTTTATTGATAGAAAACGAGTTAACTCTTAAATTTAAATTTGTATCAATTTAGGGGAAGTGGACAAAATGACAATAGATTTTCATCGGGATCGATGATGGTGGATTTTACAAATAACAGAACAGCAAGAAGTACTTACCTAGACTTAATTCACGCATCTTCAATCCATACGCCTTATAAGAACCACAGACGGCATCACAAGGTCACGATATTCAAGATGCGTTTAGGCCCTATTTTATCCACTGAATAAACAATTTCAGAGAAACTCTTTATCACTTAACTTAGCAGTCTGCGAATACTATAAATTAATCATGGATAAAATGAGGCCAAGAACATTATTTGATATTAATCAATTCGTTCAAACAAAACATTGCCGGAAAGTTTTTTAATATCATCCAGCTGACCATCGACCTTGCCCATACAAACCAAGCCACTGGCATAACCAAAATCTCGATAAAAAATCGCTAAATTTCCCCACGGAGCATATAGCGTAATATCTCCTTTGGCAGCTTTACATCCGCCTGGGGCTCCTTGTGTTGATAATTTTTTCGGTAAATCACTAATTTTTTCAGTGGATGAGTAATCCGTAATTTTTAGTGTCTGGGGTAATAACGATATAAAATCCCGGCTAGTGGCACTATCATTCATCGTTGCAGTTAGTACAGTTGATCCAGCCGTTATTCGTATTTTCATTAAATTCACCTTTTCTGCATCTTGAGAATTGGTCGCTGCATATCCACTATTAGAAATATAGAGAAAAAAAAGTATAGGGAGATGAAGCAACTTTATATAAGAAACAAACCTTTTAAACGACAAATTTATCTCCCTGAAATAAATTAATGATATCCTTTGCATAGTTAATGCTTTCATGATTTTTTGTGAAATTTTTCAACATTCCACCAGCTACGTGGACATATTTTATCAGAGAATAACCAGAGTGGGTGCCAGAGTATTTTTAAACAAGCATAACCGACAACTTAACTTACATCTGAATCCCGATTCACCAACGTAAATTGGATTTAGAACACCATGCGTCGGACTTAACATTCTGCTTATTCAATCAACACTCATCCCCCACTCTGGAGGATTGCTTGTTATATCTTTATTTGTACTATTTCTTATTTTTACTCGCTAAATCATAATTGATCACTCGCCAAATCGTTAGCCCATATCTATGCAAATATTGCCTAATTCTTCAAAAATAACAGAGAAGTCGGAAATACAAAATATTCATTAAATGGTTGATGAATCAATAACATAACGATAACGCGCTTCTTTATTGACAACTTGCGTCCATGCATGACTCACTTGAGAGGCATGAATCACCTGAATCTGTGGATAGATATGATGTTGTGCACAATAATCCATCACTTCCTGCGTTTCAGCAATTCCGCCAATTAAGGATCCATTTAGATTGACCCGATTCCGGATCATCATAAAGTTATTCACAGAGAGCTGGCCGTGAACCGGCATTCCCACTTGCGTAAGAGAATGATAGGGTTTCGCCAAACTGGCATAAGCGGCAATATTAAAATCATATGGGATAGTGCTGATAACATAATCCATCATCCCTGCATATGGCGCAAGATTATCAAGACTATTAACGACAACCACTTCTTTGGCACCAAATGACTGAATGTCCTTTATCTTATCTGCTGTCGTAGTAAAGGCATAAACTTCAGCACCTTTGGAGACAGCTAATTTAACCGCTAAATGTCCAAGCCCTCCGATTCCGGCAACTGCGACTTTATCTCCGGGTTTGAAATTGGCACGCATTAAAGGGGAATAGGTGGTAATACCAGCACACAAGAGGGGGGCTGCATGCTGCAAGTCAATACTCTCTGGAATTTTAATTGCGAAATGATCACGAACAACCAAATTATTGCTATATCCTCCCTGAGTGATCCCCGAAGGCGAGGTGCTATCAGGATTACCATAAGTCCATACGGTCTGGTTACGCTCACAAAGATGTTCTTCATCATGGGTACAGTTGTGGCATTCCATACAACTATCGACCATGCACCCTACGCCCGCTTTATCACCGACTTTGAATTTAGTGACATTTTTACCTACAGCCGCCACAATCCCGGCAATTTCATGGCCTGGCACTTGAGGGTATTGTTGTTTTCTCCAGTGGCCTAATTCCTGATGGATATCTGAGTGGCAAATCCCACTAAATTTGATATCAATCAGAATATCATTATCACCAATAGGGCGTCGTTCAAATTCCCATTTTTGAAGATCCCCGGAGGTATCAAATGCGGCTAATCCCCGACTTTTAATCGTTGGCGCCAACTCTCCCGCATTCGCACTTTTCGCAAGCAGCGTAAACTGACCGGGCAAGGTGGCAACACCAGCCGTTGCATAAGCGGCCTTTTTGAGAAAATCACGACGATCATTCAACGAATCATTATCACTCATTAGCAAACTCCTCAAACTCGTTCCAAAGACTTAACACAGTCAATCATTACTATCTTATTCGGAGCATGCTCTAATCCAACTGCCTATTTCTGTCTGTTTTTTGCACATTCGTGCAATTATGTATCCTATTATTAAAATAATGGGATCATGTATGCTGGATACATTCATTAATAATAATCACTCATACAACTCGCCTCGACCTCAACCTCAAACTAAAAAAGCTAAAAGAGACATAGAAAAAAGCCCACACAAAAACGTGCAGGCTTGATCAAACGACCATCTATGTTATGAGACTACTGAGGCGCTAACCCCAGCAAAGTTCGCATATGAGCTTCGGTTGTATTGATACTTACGGCTGGTCCACCTAATTCAAATAAATATGCCTTGGATAGATCACCAATAGAGACAGGAACACAACCCGCCGCTTTCACCAGTGTTTCTGCAACTGGCAATGCCGCAGGATCATTGCTGGCTATAGGAACAGCCAATTTATCATTCGCTCTCACCGATGATGCTTCGATAGCATTCGCCCAAACCGAACTAAAAGCTCTGACTAATTTAGCATAATGGAAATAGCGGGCATTGGTGACCGCATCACCATCTTTCTCGGCTTCATCAAATATCGACCCGTGGCCTCCTGATGCATTGGTCGCATCCAGAATCACCTTACCGCTTAACTCTTTTGCATAGTCATGGCTGATTTGAGGAATAGCCCCATAAGGTGTCGCCAGAAAAATCACATCCCCATAGGCAGCTGCTTCTCGGGGGGTTCCGATACTGGCTAACTTGCCTAATGGTTTCACCATCGACTCCAGTTCCTGAGGATGACGCGTGGAAAACATCACATGATATCCAGCTCTTACCCATGCCCGACCCACCGTTCCCCCCATCCAGCCCGCACCAATAATACCAATCCGAGGTTTTTCAGAGGGCCCTGTTACAGACTGGGCATAACATTGACTCAATAATACAGGGAAGATAATCGCGCATAACATAAAAGTTTTTACAGCATTTAAAATATATCTCATAACAATCAACCTCCGGTATTTCGAAACAAAATTCAGAATAAAATAAGGGTAGTAAATCGATGAAAATATTAAATTAAACTCCTCTCATTGATGAATGATGACCATAAATAAAATAGATAGATAATTAGAATCAAATAATGATTTCTATAATGTAGATAAAAGGAAATAAAGCAATGATGACTTAAATAAATAACCATTGCTCATTATAACGAACTGATACACTCAATATAAAACAACACACAGCTATTTTATCATTTACTATTTATAGATTAACCAAACACACTTTGAATTCGATTCAACCCGCTGAGTAATAGTTTTTTAGGGCAAGCGACATTTAAACGAATGAATCCTTCCCCTTCACGCCCATATAAAGTGCCGGGGTTCACGCATAAATGACCTTCCTCAGATAATTTCTGCGCCACTTCTTCAGAAGAAAGCTGCAATGCTCGGATATCGACCCAGACCAAATAGGTTGCTTCTTCTCGTGTAACTTTTAAATCGGGTAAGTTTTCAGCAAAAAATTGAGAGACTATTTGATAATTCTCATACAAATACGCTCTCAAGGCATCCAACCATGCCTCTCCCTGAGTATATGCAGCAATCAATGCATCTACACCAAACGGATTCACATCACACACTTCATGAATATTTAATGCTTTATCAATCCGTTCCCTAATAAGGCTATCTGCGGCAATAATATTTGCAATCTGCAATCCAGCCAGATTAAATGCTTTACTTGGTGAAAAACAACTAATTGAATTTTCTAAATAATCTTTACCAAGTGTCGCAAAAGGCGTGTGCTTCCCTGACGGATGTACTAAATCACAGTGGATCTCATCACTAATGACAATGACCCCGTATCGAGCACAGATATCCCCCAACTGCTTGAGCTCATCTTCCGTCCAGCTTCGCCCGACAGGATTATGCGGGTTACACAGCAGTAATGCTTTGACTTTGGGATCCGAGACTTTCTGCTCCAGATCGTGATAATCCATTTGATAATACTGGTCATGGCAAACCAGAGGATTCTCAACCAGCTGACATTCCATATTTCGAATAGACGAGAAGAAGCAATTGTATGCCGGCGTCTGCACCACCACTTTATCGCCCGGTTGAGTCACCGCTTTTAGAATTGCAGAAATCGCAGGAACCACACCGGACGTATATAAAACCCAGTCTCTCTCAATCTGTAAATGATGCCGTTTGGAAAGCCAGGATATCAAGGCAGCATAATAGTCATCCGGCACTTTGGTATAGCCAAAAATCCCATGCTGGACTCTTTGGGTTAACGCATCGATCACCGCCGGAGCGGTGCGAAAATCCATATCCGCAACCCACATAGGGATACTGACATCATCAGCCAGCGAATCCCATTTATAGGAACCCGTTCCTCGCCGTTTAATCACAGAATCAAAGTCAAAGTTACTCACTAGACGGTGGCCTTTGCTAAAACTTCAATCTGGCATTTGCCTGGATTGATACAATGTTCATCAATGATGATCTCTCCAATATTCTGTGCCCGAATATATCCACTTTTCGGATTTCTGACACTGATAATATCGCTTACAATATCCGCTTTGACATCCGAATATTCAAAACATAAATCCGTCTCTTCCATTCGGCAGTTTTCCAGAACTAAGTTAGTCGAATAATATAGAGGCTGTTCACCACGAATCGTACAATTAACCAACCGCAGATTTTTTGAATGCCAAGCTAAATATTCTCCTTCCAGCACACTGTCATACACGGTTACATTTTCAGTTCCCCAAAGAGCATCCTTGGATTTCAGATGTGAATTTCTTATCGTAATATTTTTTCCATCTTGGAACGAGTAATTACCCTGTAAGGTCATATTTTCAATATCGATGTCTTCACCATTCATGAATACATAATCGGCATTTTCTAATTCAACATCGCGTAAAGTCACATGATCACAATTCCATAATGTTTCTTCCGCATGAGTAAAGCGACTATTTTCTACAGTCAGATCAGACACTCGGCGGAACATTTTAGGTGCATCAACGAGGCAATCTTTCATATAGAGATTTTTTGAATACCAAATGGCCGCCCGAGCATAAGTCGTAAAGATCGAGTCACTCATAACAATATGATCGCCATGCCAAAACGGATATTTGCACATATACTCACATTGACGTGAAACTATATTTTTCGTATGTTTTAACGCCGATTCACCCGGATAAAATTTAACATTTTCGATAGTGGTATCAGTGATCCCAAATAACGGACGTTCCCCTTCAAAGAACCGGTCTTTAATCACTTTTAGTGGTTTTTCTAACTCTTGCATAATTCTCTCAAATAACTCAATTATCAAATATGCGTCACCGAATATGGGATAACGCTTTAGTATAGTTTCGCCGATGAACTATTCAAACATGTAGTCAATGCCTCCGTAATCATTGCCTAATCCTATTAATCGACAATCGGATGTTTGCTTAATACTACGAAGCATCGGAAAATAGTATATGCCTACAAGTCTGACAAAAGGGACTCATATGGAATCCAGTATTAACCTCATCGACCAATTAAGCGATGAAATAGCTCAAAAAATTGCATTAAGAACAGGAGACTCAGAGCACGTAAAGACAGAAATAGAAGGTCTGTCATTTTATAGGGAAGATGCTGTATCAGGATGTACTGTATGTGTCGTAGAACCAAGCATTGCAGTTGTGGTTCAAGGGGCTAAAAGTATGTCTTTAGGAAAAGAAACCTATAAATATGATCGAAACAACTTTCTGATCACTTCTTTGGATATTCCCGCCACAATGCAGGTATTGGAGGCCAATACGGTCGAGCCCTATCTAGGGCTAGCATTAAAACTTGATTTACGGGTGGTTAGTGAACTCATGCTTCAAATCAAACAACCGGCTCAACAATCTAAAGACTGTGGTGTAGGAATGATCTTGGGCCAAACCACCCCCGCCCTGATGGAATGCCTATACCGTTTAGTGTCGCTACTTGATGAGCCGGATTCGATACCCGTTTTAACACCTTTGATCACCCGTGAAATTTGCTGGCGGGTGCTCAATAGTGAGCAAGGTGCTCGTTTAAGGCAAATTGTATCCATAGGGAGTCAGGGACATCGCATCGCCAGAACTATCGAGTGGCTCAAACAGCATTACAACCAGAATTCTCGAGTAGAAGATTTGGCTGAAATTGCTCAAATGAGTCCCTCTACATTCCACCTTCATTTCCGACAACTCACCTCCATGAGCCCCCTTCAATATCAAAAATATCTAAGATTGACGGAGGCAAGACGGCTGATGTTAGGTGAAAATATGGATGCCTCCAAAGTGGCATATCAAGTCGGCTATGAGAGCCCTTCTCAATTTTCTCGTGAATATTCCCGACTATTTGGTGCTCCACCCAAAAAAGATATAGAACGAATCAAACAAGCTCAGCATATACAGTAAAAATAAGGTATCCCTATCCAACTAAATAGATAGGGATATCACCTAACTCATTAAAAATTAAACTATTAATAGTAAAGTTAATAACATTATCCTCATTATTTTATATATCCTAAAATAAAACTAAATAAGTTCAATAAACTATCATTCTAGCCATATTTCTAACTCCAACTCTAATATTAAATTTATAGAATTAGGCAAAAAAAACGCAAAAATAGGCTATAAATTTATCCGTTACCTAAGATAGAGTATTAAAAAAATATCTATTGAGTTAAATATTAATCACGTCCAGTACGGTGGATGTTTCTAACATGATTAGATTACTTTATCTTATAACGGTACTTTGAATTTCTAAGTAACGTAATATAACCTCATGTCAGTGTTGTTGTTACCATAAATAACATCCGAATAAGTACTTAAGACGGGAGAATCGAATAATCTGACGAAGGAGTCATCCAATGAGTGAAGATATAGATAAGACAAGAAGAAATATGATGAAAATCACCGGCGCTGTCGGTGTTGGTATGATGCTCTCAAGCCCAATGAATGTTTTTGCAAGTCAATCTGGTTCTAATCGTAATATCCAGTCCCGTGGATATGCCGCTTTTGATGATTCCGGTAAATTAGCCCCCTGGGATTTTGAACGTCGTCCCGTCGGAGATAATGATGTCCTGATCGATATCAAATACGCCAGTATCTGTCATTCTGATATTCATCAGGAAAAAGGCCATTGGGGAACCCAACAATATCCCCAAGTCCCGGGCCATGAAATTGTGGGGATTATCGCCGCAGTTGGTAAAAACGTAACTAAATTCAAAGTGGGTGATCGAGCTGGCGTTGGATGCATGGTCGGTAACCACAATCACCATCACCATAATGAAGAACAATACAATTCAGATACAATCTTCACCTATGGTTCCCCGGATGATCGCTCCCCAACAGGGATTTCTCAGGGAGGATATTCAACAAATATAGTCGTTGAAGACCAATTTGTTGTCCATATTCCAAATGAAATAAGTTTTCAAGAAGCAGCACCTCTGCTCTGTGCTGGGATCACCACTTATTCTCCCCTCATGAAAGCTCACATCAAACCCGGGATGAAAGTGGGTGTAGCAGGGATCGGGGGGCTAGGTCATATGGCTGTTAAATTGGCTGTATCCAAAGGTGCTGAAGTCTATGCCTTTACAACCTCCCCTTCCAAAGTAAAAGATATTCTGGCTTTTGGTGCTAAAGAAGCAATTGTTATCGATGATATTTCTAAACTGAATGCGTATCGTGGCCAGATGGATTATATGATCTCGACCATCCCATATTCGTTCGATGTGGGCGCTTATGCCGCGGTCGTCAAACCCTATGGAACCTTTACCCAAGTGGGAATGCCAGAACGCTATGAAGTCACCGTCAATGCACTAAATCTGGCGTCGTCACGTGTCAACTTTAACTCCTCATTAATTGGTAGCATCAAAGAAACACAAGAAGTCGTCAATTATTGTGTACACCATCATGTACTACCAACCATTGAAATGATTAATGCAGACCAAGTCAACGACGCCTGGAACAATGTCATAGATAAAAAAGCACGCTATCGCTATGTCATTGACTCTTCAACTATTTAGTACACAGCATCGATTCACTGCATTCTATGAAAAGGCGATAATTATCGCCTTTTTACATGATGTTCCCTCATTTGGCTGAACTCATAACGCACCACAGGCTATGCCTTGTTCAAATCGGTTTATTAAACAAAATTCAACCATGAGAGCTCAATAGTTTTTAAAGGCTTCCAAAACCACCATCGATCAATAGCTCCGTCCCCATCATAAAAGCAGATTCATCAGAAGCCATAAACACCGCAGCCTTGGCCAGTTCCAATGTAGTTCCCATTCGATTCATGGGGATCATTTGCTGAACTTCATTTTCAAGAGCATGTTGCTGCTCTGGAGATAATCCAAACTTATTGAAGGCATCGGTGCGAGTGGGGCCAGGGCTCAAGGTATTAATCCGGATCCCGCGTTCTTTTAGCTCTCCCGATAAAGTCCGAGCCAGCGATGTTAACCCTGCTTTACTTGCCACATAGACACTACTTTGAGCAAGCCCAACATGAGTCGCTGCACTACCGCATAGAATGATAGAAGCCCTTTCAGCTAATAAAGGAAGCAGCGACTGAATCAAGAAAAAAGGTCCTTTTAAATTAGTTTGGATCACCCGATCAAAACTCTCTTCATCCCAGCTTTGAAAAGGTTGATGAGTGACATCGCCAGCATTAACAAACACAATATCGAGCCTTGGAAATTGCTCCCTAAGTTGATTGGCTAGTTCTCGCTGTTGACCTAAATCCCCGGCATCATTTCTTAAAATCAAGGCATGATCCGTCAATTGTGAACGTGCGTTCACTAGGCCTGATTCACGACGGCCAGTGACAGCTACAGTTGCACCTTCCAATTCAAATTGTTTCGCTGTTTCAAGTCCAATTCCGGCTGTTCCCCCGGTGATCAGTGCATATTTATTACTTAATCGTTGAGTCATATTAACGTTGGTCACTTGTAGTATAGGGATGGAATTGGCATTATGACCTGAACAGTATATTTTATATAGTAGGTACCAATTGGATACTAATGAAAAAAAAGCCCTCACTACAATCGAGGTTGCTCCCTCCCAACATTGCCCGATGGTCGATTTTGTAAACATCATTTCCGGGAAATGGGTCATCCCCATTTTGTACCGATTGATCATTACCAATGACGCAATTCGCTTTGGTGCATTACAAAGAGCAATCGGCACGATTACCCAAAAAGAGCTCACCAAACAGTTACGCTCACTGGAAACATTAGGTTTGGTAACCCGAACAATTTATCCGGAAATACCACCACGAGTCGAATATCAGATTACGGAACTGGGTAAATCGTTAAAACCAATGTTAGATTTACTCGCCGAATGGATGCGAGAGCATCGCGAAGAACTATTGACGGCTCATGCAACACAAACCGTCTAAGTTAACTTAAATTCTGTCAATGATATACCGTCTAAACACAAGGCCCTTATGGGCCTATAGTCACGATACTATAAAGCTCGCAGTCGCTTCTTTGGTCCGTGTTGCAGCACCAGAAAGATCATCAGTCAATTGGCTCAGTTGTAACGATGTTTGCCCATTCCGAGCAGTGACCTCAACAATATGCGTCACCCGCGAGGTAATTTCATGAGCTTCTTCAGCTTGTTGCTGTGCTAATTTCCATAGATTATCAAGACTATTCAATGAATTAGCTGAGTCAGCTTCCAATTGATGAAGGGGTTCAACGACATTCTGAAGTTGAACCACGCCCTGCTGCATCTGCTTCTGCCCTTGGATCATATCATCGACAACCTGAACCGAAAGCGCTGCAATTGAAGTAATAATGTGATCAATAGATTCGGTCACCGTTGCAGTATTAGTCGCCAGATTACGCACCTCATCAGCCACTACAGCAAAACCTCGGCCACTTTCTCCAGCGCGAGCGGCCTCGATTGAAGCATTCAAAGCCAGTAAGTTGGTTTGATCGGCAATATTACGAATATTAACAACAAAGTTAGTGACAGTCGCAGTATCTTCTTTGAGTTGCATCACCGAATGAGACCCTTGCTCCATATGGGTAGCTACTACACTAATATTAGCCACGGCCTCCGTAATAATTTCCTTACCATGCTGCGCCAATGTATGGGCGGCTTCAGCCTGACTTCGTGAAATATTCACATGCTCTGCCATAATATTGACACCATTCGATAATTCATTAACAGACGACTGAATATCACTGGCCATCACTTCCTGCTTTTGCGAACCTTGCTGAACATCTGAAACATTGCCACGGATCGCCGTAACCGACTCGACTACCGTTTTCGCACTCAGATCAATCTTTTCAATAACATCAGCCAAGCTGCGACGCATATGCAACACACTCGTGACCAACCTACCGATTTCCCCTTTTTGTTGAATGGTAACGGTTTGCGATAGATCGCCATTTGCAACACGATCAAGTAACTGAATCACCTGA
Organism: Celerinatantimonas marina; assembly: GCF_046054165.1. NCBI lineage: Bacteria > Pseudomonadati > Pseudomonadota > Gammaproteobacteria > Celerinatantimonadaceae > Celerinatantimonas > Celerinatantimonas marina. The sequence goes on from NZ_JBFNXK010000013.1 coordinate 122,991, forward strand.
TTAAGAGGATGAACAATACTGCGAATAATCCACAATGACATGATGATCCCAATCAACAAGGCCAATATTCCTTCCCCCATCATAGTGATAATAGCTAGCTCGGATTCAGATAAAACCAGTTGTTGCCGAGTTTTCATCAATCCCCGCTGTCGGTCCGACAATGTCTTAGTTTGACTTAAAAAGGTTTGTAACTGCGTTCGGGTGTTACCGGACATCAGCTGTTTTGCCTGATCCAACTGCCCGAACTCCAATGCTTCAACCGTAGCCTGTAAAGCATCCTGATAGATACCTCGTTGTTTTTTCAAAGCAACCACAGCTTGTTGATCCACTGATGTAGTGACCAGCTGAGCCATTTGCTCCAGGCTTTGATCCATACTCTTGTTAAGTGCATCCAATTCTTTATAAATGGTCACCCGAGCATCTCGTTTATCGAGCACAAACAACAATAATAATCGGCTAGCCAAACTCTCTGCATTAACATTTAACTGGCCCGTCAACTCGACTAAAGCCGCATTTTCATCCACGATAGTTCGGATACTACTAGAGAGAAACTGAAACCGCGTGACAGCAACCAGCAAGACCGCTATCAGTAACACCAGCAGTACAAGGTAACTGGCTCGGAGTCGGCCTCGAATTGTTGAAAATCCCAACATTGAATATCCTCTTTCAAATATATCTTCCATAACATGACAAATAGCTGCGCAACAGGCCCTAGGGGCTGTTGATCATCAGACGCAACCAAGTGACGATTTATTACACCAACTGTATAAAAATTTACCTAAAAGAGAATCAAATGAACAATTAATAATCAGGATGAAAACAATGCATCATATGAAAACATATATATGTTTAATAAAAACAATACGATATGTTTTATAAAAATTTATTTAAATCATCGGCAGGCGAATTTGCTCATGAGGTTCACCCTTCAGACCAATGTCAGGGTTAGCCAGCCGTAGATTCACACAGAGCGAATCAGTTAAATGTCGCAAACGATGACCTTTAGCTATTACTGGCTTCGTAAGGTGGATGGCCTGCTATTATTCGCCTTTTTGATAGTCTCACCATTTTTGCTTAGTTCAATAAAATCTCTGCCCAAATGGCTGTCATCAAGACTGGTTAATTGGCCAAAATAAGCATGGAGTTAAATCAATTAAAGCCAACCAACTTTTATAGCTCTCGCATGATTACTTCTCTCATACGGTGGATGGCCTACTATATTTTGTTATAGCCTATGATAGCTGGGGTGTCTGGCTGAAAAACATCGGAGGAATGCTTCGTCGGATATTACAGCTAAATGTTGCACTTTAAAGTTGATATCAGGAAGGATTATAAGTTTGAAGTTTTAATTTGAAGGACATTAAAATGAGGTAGAGCCTTAACCAGTATTAATATTTTTAAAAATAGCAAGTGTTTAAAACAAAACATCCCTACCACAGCCAACAATCTGACTAACTCAAATAATTACTGAATTAGTCAAATTGTTATCATTCAAAACTACCAGTTACAGGTATCGTCACGTTTAGTATCCAACGTTAATTTTGTTTTCGTGAACCACTCTTTAGTAAAATCATCAGCTGGAAGCAATTCTTTGCGATCAGCAGAAACATTGAAAGAAAATTTACCATTAGACTGAAGAACAACAATATCATGCCCGTCTTGTTTCGAAATCTGATACTCACGATGCCCCATTCCTGCATACGCTTTTCCTGCATCGCAAAACACAACTTCGTCCATAGAGCTATTCTCATCCTGATTCACATATACACCCGTTAACCACTCGCTCGAGCTCGCCGCTTTCGATGAATCTTTACTTTCACCAGAATCACACGCCGACAATCCCACAGATAAACCGACTAACAACGCTACGTTAAGTATTTTATTATTAAACATTCCTATTATTCCCTAATTTATTAAAAGTTCACGAGAATAATACCAAAAAACATATCATGTTATTATCATAAATATCTATAAGATGTCATAAATAAGTAAAAACCCGACTAAATTGAGTAATCAATAGACTGAAACTATATTTTTCTCAATTGTGGTGATGACTCGGCCATAATCGTCGTAGTGATAAATAAAACGGACAGGTTTCACTACCAGCCCGGCATTATCGTACTTTCGTTTCCCTTCATTCAGGGCAGTCTGACTGATGGGGATGATATCCACCAATCTACCATCCTACCAGTTGGGTGCAATAACCGGTGCTGTCGTAACTGAACCTATACAGAAAACAAAAATGGCGGATACTTTCATAACTAAAACATCTGCCATTTAAAGGAAATGATATAAGATAAAATTTAATGCTAATTATAAGGTTAACCAATAAAAAGCAAGACCTGCCCCTGTCAACTGACCCTGTCAATTTTCTGCTTGAACCTTAATTGTTAGCCACATAAGGTAGATTCCCTACAATTAATTATTATAAATTGAAACGGCACCGTTGCGGCCCTAATAAAGAAAGCATCTAGTTATTATGTTAACATTTTGTATGCTATCGCTTGATTATATTTCTCAATATCGTCAACTAACCAAGGAGATTCCTCCTGCCAAATTTGATGAAATCTAATTGTTACAAATTCAGAATCACATGATAGTATCAGATAAAATTTTCTACTTGGGTACTCACTTCTAAATAATAGCTCCCATTGTTCAAGTGTATATATGGCTAATGTTAATACTTCTTTGAATTTAGCTTTAGGTATTAAATCATTAATTCTAATCTCATTACTAGTTGCCTCATATCCAGTCCTGTCACCATGCATCTTCATTAATCTAGGAAAATTAATTCGAGCAATATCAATTTCATTATTATTATCAATAATAATACATTCATTTATATTTTTTATATTAGGTTTAAATAAATCTAATAAGTTATATAAAGGTACGTTAACATTATCAATTTCTTTATTCTTAGCAAGGGTAGCTATGAGTTTATCCATTTTTTTATTTTTAATCATTTTTTTAATCATTACTTATCCTCGCCCAAGAAAGATAGCCCTTTCTTTATACCTCTCTGAAAATCAGGTTTTTTAAGCATCTTTTGAACTTTTTTAGGTGCTAATTCACCTGTTTTTTGATTGAAAAATTCCTTATTCTCCGCATCATAATACCATTTAGTATTATCTGCTTCATGATAATGAATATTCCCCGGTCTAATGCCCGGTGCTGCATTCTCAACATCAATTCGCTCAGTTTTACCATTTTGCCATACCGTATGGCTATCTATAGCGGTACCATTTTGACCAAAAATATGATCATTTTTATTCCGTTTACCACACCCCTCAGGCGTTAGCCCCAGCGGATCCGCCCAATCCACGGGATTATGCACATACGCCTGAGGTCGTAGCCCTCCGACCATTCCAATCGGGTCTGGGCTTAGATACTGCCCTGTATACGCATCGTAGTAGCGATGAGAATTAAGGGAAAGCCCAGTTTACTCGCCTCATCCTTGAGGCTCGCCCTTCGGGCCAACGCTAGCGTTGTTCAAATTGGTTCCCGACCAATTTGTCTCGCTCAAAAATCTGCCCAAGATAACGTAGGTCACACTCAATCGGGTCATGAAGGCTATCGTTCGCTGCATATTTGGGGTCAAGGTTAATGGGCTGCTGATGGGCATTGCCCCAGACTTCCTGATAACCCCGCCACACAATCTGGCCCTGCTCATTCACCAGTTCTCGGGCACTGCCGGTGATATCGGTAACAATATAATGTAAGCGGCTCTGGTCGTTCCGCTGCGTGATTTGTGCCACCGGCCGGAAGCTACCCGGTTCATAGGCCTATTCCGTTTGCTGTTGAACTTCGCCGTTCACCACCTGCTGACTTTGAATGAGCAGGTCGCCATCCCACTGATAGCGTTGCGCCTGTTCTTGGCCGGAAACAGTAGGTTTTACTGATGCGACGACTAAACGGGTCATATTGATAGCGCCAACGTTCACCATTGGGCAAATCAACTTGCATTAATTGGTCATCGGCATTCCACTGATAGCGGGTCTGCTGCGGGCGAAAGCCTTTTTTGGTCTCTGTTTTCTCAATCAGTCGGCCGCACTCGTCGTACTGGTATTGATTATTCCGCAGTTTTAGAACCCGTCCGGCTCGGTCATACTCGGTTTTATGGACCTTCAATCGTTCGTCAGCAAGACTGATAATGTTGTCGGTGGTATGCGCTTTGGCATTCAGGTTCAGTTCGCTATCATAACCAAACAGGGTGCGTTGCAACTGCTGGTTATCGTTGCGGTCTTGTCGACGAACTTCACTGATTTGGCCGTTCGGGGTCAGTGTAAATTGCTGGTCTCCCCAGTAATTATCGTTAATGCCGGTTAATTAGCCGAAGTAAACATGAACTTAAATCAATTAAAACCAACCAACGTTCATGGAACCCGTATGACTATTGGTCTCATAAGGTGGATGGTCTGTTATTATTACAGTACAGTAGGATCATTACTTAAAAGTGTATAAAAATATACACAAGCATCGTTTTCATTTCCAAATACTTTTTCTCCAGTTCTTTGTCCTCGTTCGCTATAAAAGCAAAACCATCGAATTCCCGAACGCTCTAAGCAATATTGCTCATCACCTATTTCATCACAAATACTGTAAGTTCTATCCTTTACACCAAGCTCAGTAAGCTTTGCCTTTAATTGGGACACATTCATTTAATCACCCTTTCCAAATATCCATTTTTAACTAAATTACTAATTGAATCAGCTAGCTTATGTTGTATACCGAGTCCCATCTGATTAAAAGCTGGTGCGATCGTAGCCGTTTGTGCGTCTATAGGCTTGAGCACTCGATAAGTATGTAAATCCGCCTCGTTAGTCGTCGGTGGTAATGCTCGCATTTTAAAAGGCGTCCCCGCAGGAGAAACATACGAACCACCTTCATGCCCATATCTATCAATTAGAGTGCCAGGCTGGAGCTTCTCATTCGTAACAGGACCTAAAGCACCATCTTTAGGTGGCCAATAGGTTTGAAGCTCCTGTCCTTTGGGAACCTTCCCACACCCTTCTTCCGTCAGCCCCAACGGATCTCCCCAATCCATCGGATTATGCACATACGCCTGTGGCCGTAGTCCACCGGCCATTCCAATTGGGTCTGGACTCAAATATTGCCCGCTATCTGCATCATAATAGCGATTTAAATTGTAATAAAGCCCTGACTCACAGTCCTCTAGCTGACCTTGATAGCGCAAGTCACATTGCACTGGGTCATTAGCAGCTTCGTCGAACTGTCTTTCAACATTCAGTTTTAGTTGTTGCTGTCGATGTCGTTGCCATAAGCCCTGCTCACCCCGCCAGACAATATCACCATCTTCACTACAAAGCTCTCGGGGAGTTCCCGCTTGGTCAGTAACCACATAATGAAGCTGCTCGCTCTCGTGTACATGGTTGGTATTGACCTGTGCGACCGGACGAAAAGACCCCGGTTCGTAGATATACTCGGTCGTTTGTAATGCATCACCATTCGCCGCTTTTAAGATTTGCTGGACAATCTGCGCCCCATCATAACGATATTGAATTTCTTTTTTCGATTGTGCGCCTTGCTCGCATTCTTTCGAGAGTCGTCGACCAAAGGCATCATAGCGATAGCGCCAGCGTTCCCCATTGGGGAGTTCAATTCGAGTCAGCCGGTCTTGTTCATCCCAGTTAAAACGGGTGATTTGAGGACGAAAACCATCTTTTTGTTCAGTTTTGCTGACCGCCCGTCCACAGGCATCATATTGATAGGTAAAACGTCCAACTTTAACAACGCGTCCGGCATTGTCGTATTGGCGTTTTTCTTTTTGCAAGGCCGCTTCTTGAATGGGAACCACGTTATTGAGTGACTGAGTGGCTTGCGCGGTTTCATTTAAGTTCAGTTCGCTATCATAACCAAATAGCCGAATCTGCTGTTGGTGACTGCCTTTTGGGACTGGGGCACCTGTTTAATAACCTGACCGTTTTGACTTAGTTCAAAGCAATCTCTGCCCAAGTGGCTGTCATCAATACCGGTTAATTGGCCAAAGTAAGCATCTATTTATACATCAATTAAAACCAGCTAGCTTTCATAGATGCTTCATGATTACTGACTTTATAAGGTGGATGGCCTGGCTATTTTACCCATAAATCAGCCGTGCCTAGAGAACCCATTGGAAAAACCTTAATACGCTATTTAGCTACCCAGAAGGCAATCTACACAACCAATGCAATAGAGTCTTTAAAGAGTGTAATCAAAAAAGCCGTAAAAAAACGGAAACTGTTCCCAAAAAAACAATCGGCAAGGAAGGTTATTTTTTTAGCAATTCAGGATGCGTCTAAGAAGTGAACGATGCCCATCAGCTACTGGCGACAAGCCCTGAAGCGTTTTATAATTATATTCAGAGACAGACTCATTGATTGTATATACCCCTGACAATTACACAGAATTATTTACAGTTTCCATGGAGACTATTTACATTTATTATAGAAAAGCAACCTCTGCACTTCCTATTTTTTTTACTTCAAGCCCAAAGAATTTGACCCCTATACCATGTTCAATATCATCTTCCCACCTAAACATGAACCCAAATTCATGTCTAATATCAGGAAAAATATAAACTTTAATTAACTTAATATTTATATTCTTACTATCGTGCATAGCTTTTACATAATTACATATCTCCTTTTTAGATAATTCAAAAAACTTTAATTTGTTATCAATAATAAAATTGATATCTTCTATCATCTTGTCATCATAAGATGATGACTCTAAATACACAATTGGAGTCTTGTCACTATTAAAAACATCCAAGTTAATATCTACTGAAATTCCTTCATCATCTTCATAAAATTCAAACTGATTACTATTCATTTAAAAATTCCCCATTAGCCACAACTCTTAGACGGTTTCGGGCCATTTATTTCACTGGCAATACCTTTAGCTTCTTTAGATTCATATTCAACACCATGATATTTTTCAAACTGGCTAACAGAGCCAGCATGAGGAAATGTCGCTTCATGAGATTCAGTTTTTACTAATTGCATTGTTGACTCATTCGTTGCAGGATCATAATCATTAAGGTGATGCCAAGTATATCCATCCGGGTGAGATTTACCGGTTGCGTTTCCTGAAGGTCCTTTATAACCTGCAAGTTTGTTTGCGGCCTTAAAATCCCCATATCGCCCACCTGTCATTTTAATTTTTACGGTATTAATTCCATTTTGATAAAGTGCATCTGTACCAGTGAAATCGACGCCAATGTATTTGGATAGCCCCAATGGATCCGCCCAATCCACGGGATTATGCACATACGCCTGGGGCCGTAGTCCACCTGCCATTCCAATCGGGTCTGAGCTTAGGTACTGCCCTGTATATGCATCGTAGTAGCGATGGCGGTTGTAGTAAAGCCCTGTCTCTTTATCAAAAATTTGCCCCGGATAACGCAGGTCACACTCAATCAGGTCATGAATGCTGTCGTTCGCCGCATATTTGGGGTCAAGGTTAATGGGCTGCTGATGGGCATCGCCCCAGACTTCCTGATAACCCCGCCACACAATCTGGCCCTGTTCATTCACCAGTTCTCGGGCACTGCCGGTGATATCGGTGACGATATAATGTAAGCGGCTCTGTTCATTCTGCTGCGTGATTTGCGCCACCGGCCGGAAGCTACCCGGTTCATAGGCATATTCCGTTTGCCGTTGAACTTCGCCGTTCACCACCTGCTGGCTTTGAATGAGCAGGTCACCATCCCATTGATAGCGTTGCGCCTGCTCTTGGCCGGAAACAGTACAGGTTTTACTGATGCGACGACTAAACGGGTCATATTGATACCGCCAGCGTTCACCATTGGGCAAATCAACTTGCACTAACTGGTCATCGGCATTCCACTGATAGCGGGTCTGTTGCGGGCGAAACCCTTTTTGGGCCGCTGTTTTTTCAATCAGTCGGCCGCACTCATCGTACTGGTATTGATTATTCCGCAGTTTCAGCACGCGTCCGGCTCGGTCATACTCGGTTTTATGGACCTTCAATCGTTCGTCAGCGAGGCTGATGATGTTGTCCGTAGTCTGCGCTTTGGCATTCAGGTTCAGTTCGCTATCATAACCAAACAGGGTGCGTTGCAACTGCTGGTTATCGTTGCGGTCTTGTCGACGAACTTCACTGATTTGGCCGTTCGGGGTCAGTGTAAATTGCTGGTCTCCCCAGTAATTATCGTTAATGCCGGTTAATTAGCCGAAGTAAACATGAACTTAAATCAATTAAAACCAACCAACGTTCATGGAACCCGTATGACTATTGGTCTCATAAGGTGGATGGTCTGCTATTATTACATTATTTTTGATAGACTCCCCATTTTTGCTTAGTTCAACACAATATCTACCCAAATGGCCGTCATCAGTGCTAGTTATAAGCATGGAGTTAAATCAATTAAAGCCAGCCAACTTTCATGGATGCCGTATGATGACTGGCCTAATAAAGTAGATGGCCTGCTATCACTATTAGTTTCATTCAGCTGATAAGGATTTAGCTCTCTTTCTACATTAAATTTTTTTCACATAAATTCCATGAGCATTCTTCATATATAGGCAATATTCATCCCCAGCGAATTCTAATACGCCTCTATCCCACCAGTTTTCACCTTCAATATGATTTTCTTTTTGTAATATACATTTAAACAACGCATCATTTTTTTGAACTTCAAGGATCAGATCATGTAATGAATTAGATGCAGAAATTCTCTTATCATTTAATATATGCTCTATAAGTGTTCTTACTTTTAATTCATTCCTGTATTCTGAGTAATCCCAATCGTAGCCATCTTCACACTCTCCTACAAAAAATTTCCATTTATCAACTAACGATATTAATGATTCATTAGGAAAACCGAATTCAGTTAATATATCTGAACAAATTTTTGATGTGTTTACTTCGTTCACAATTGTTCCTCAAAATATTTTAGCCTTGCAGCAGCATCTCCATCGGGCCTAAAGAATGTATTAATTTTTCCATTTCTCATAACACCAAAATAGCCCGAAGATGGTTCAAATCGTAAAATAGATCCGTCAGCCCTGGTTCCTTGTACAATTCCAGAGCGTGCATTAGGAGCCCAAAAAGATCTTGCAGCCCCCAAATAATCATCTAAAGACTCAAATTCCGGCATATCAGCACCTCCGACCTTAACTTTCATCTTCCCTTTTTTACCAAGAACAACACCTTTTGTATGTTTCGCATAATGCTCAAAAGCTTTTTGGGGATTTGAAAATTCAGGTAATGGTTGTAAAGCAGTTATTCCTGAATCAATAGCATCTTTACACCCTTCTTCCGACAGTCCCAACGGGTCCACCCATTCCATCGGGTTATGCACATAGGCCTGTGGCCGTAGCCCGCCAGCCATTCCAATTGGGTCTGGACTCAAATATTGCCCGCTATCTGCATCATAATAGCGATTTAAATTGTAATAAAGCCCTGACTCACAGTCCTCAAGCTGACCTTGATAGCGCAAGTCACATTGCACTGGGTCATTAGCAGCTTCGTCGAACTGTCTTTCAACATTCAGTTTTAGTTGTTGCTGTCGATGTCGTTGCCATAAGCCCTGCTCACCCCGCCAGACAATATCACCATCTTCACTACAAAGTTCTCGAGGGGTTCCCGCTTGGTCAGTAATCACATAATGAAGCTGCTCGCTCTCGTGTACATGGTTGGTATTGACCTGTGCGACCGGACGAAAAGACCCCGGTTCGTAGATATACTCGGTCGTCTGTAATGCATCGCCATTCGCGGCTTTTAAGATTTGCTGGACAACCTGCGCCCCATCATAACGATACTCAATTTCTCTTTTCGATTGTGCGCCTTGCTCGCATTCTTTCGAGAGTCGTCGACCAAAGGCATCATAGCGATAGCGCCAGCGTTCTCCATTGGGGAGCTCAATTCGAGTCAGCCGGTCCTGTTCATCCCAGTTAAAACGGGTGATTTGAGGACGAAAGCCATCTTTTTGTTCAGTCTTGCTGACCGCCCGTCCACAGGCATCATATTGATAGGTAAAACGCCCAACTTTGACAACACGCCCGGCATTGTCGTATTGGCGTTTTTCTTTTTGCAAGGCCGCTTCTTGAATGGGGACCACGTTATCGAGTGACTAAGCGGCTTGAGCGGTCTCGTTTAAGTTCAGTTCGCTATCGTAACCAAATAGGGTACGCTGCAACTGCTGGTTATCATTGCGATCCTGTCGGCGAACTTCACTGATTTGGCCATTCGGGTTAAACGTCTATTACTGGTCGCCCCTGTAAGGATCGTTAATGCCGGTTAATTAGCCGAAGTAAACATGAACTTAAATCAATTAAAACCAACCAACGTTCATGGATCCCGTATGATTACTGGTCTCATAAGGTGGATGGCCTGCTATTATTAATAGCTATCGGTTATGGCTGTTAATCGAACCGTTGACCCTAATGCATAACCAAAGTGATACTTTCCTCGCTTTTATTTTATGATGCCAGTTTTTATAACCCTATATAGTGGCTGGCTTTTATCTAATATAGATCTGTTATTACACAGAGGTGGGAACTTCAACAGAAAAGTCAAATCCTAGCAATCCAGCATCTTCAACCCGTTGCTTAAACTTATCCGTCACAAAAACGCGACTAACATCTTCTTCAATAGAGAAGAGATATTCATCTGTGATATTTTTAGCAATCAATACCGGCTTTTCTATCATTAATCCATTGGGATATTCCCGATATATTGATAGTTTTTTATCAAAGCAACCTTCAAGCGAGTTCGTAGGATAATAACCAAAGAATTTTTTCTTTTTACTTTCCGTAATCACAGAAAGTATCTCACCACGAGGCTTTAAAATATCACCTAACTTATCTAATGCCTGCTCGCTAATGACAAAAAATGGATTCAATGCACCACTAAAATCAAACTGATAGTTTTTTTTACCTAAATCATTTTTGCGTAACATTAAGGAAACAGGCTGATAGTCATTACAAAATCCTTGCCATTTCTGCATCATGGAACGACCTATAATACTATCTTCTCCTTCACAATAGTCTTGGATAAAAGAGCAATAATTAGTAACATCAGATTGCATAAAATATATTTTATTTTTCATAATATATCGTACCAACTAGCATCACGTTCAGCTTTTGAAAGAATATCTCTAATACTTCCCAATTCATCTATAACACCTTGTTTTCCACCAATAACATCTGCGCTCCCAATTCTCCTATTTATAGCATCAATATATTTATCTGGATGCTTGCCATTATGTAAAATTCCTGACAGATTACCAGTATTATTCCTATTCGGTAAAAACACTCCGTTATCCGCACCATTTACATCGATTCCATGTTTTTTCAGAACATCTCGTGCAGGTTGAGCTCCTTTTGACGTTTCAGGGACAATATGGTGCGCAGCCGAATCTTGTGGTCTCGGAGTCCCATTTTTTACCATCGAGGCCGATAATTGACAGCTTGTCAGCCCCAACGGATCCACCCAGTCCACTGGGTTATGCACATACGCCTGTGGCCGTAGCCCGCCAGCCATTCCAATCGGGTCTGGGCTTAGGTACTGCCCTGTATATGCATCGTAGTAGCGATGGCGGTTGTAGTAAAGCCCTGTCTCTTTATCAAAAATTTGCCCCGGATATCGCAGGTCGCATTCAATCGGGTCATGAATACTGTCGTTCGCTGCATATTTGGGGTCAAGGTTAATAGGCTGCTGATGGTCATTGCCCCATACTTCCTGATAACCCCGCCACACAATGTGGCCCTGTTCATTCACCAGTTCCCG